>NZ_JBHUWW010000076.1:0-42911 GCF_042669755.1 Kitasatospora sp. NPDC057223
CCCCACGAGGGGGCCCGGCCGGCCACCGGCGGCGCCGGCCGCAGTGCTCGTGTATCTCATCCGACGGCTCGTCAACGTCGTCGCCATGCTGCTGGTGGTCTCCGCGGTCACCTTCGGCATCTTCTTCATGGTGCCGAAAATCACCGGCAGCGACCCCGCGCTGCTCTATGTCGGCAAGATCGCGGACAAGGCGGCGATCGAGGGCATCAGGCACAAGATGGGCCTGGACAAGTCGATCATCGAGCAGTACTTCCTGTTCCTGAAGGGCATCTTCGCCGGCCGGGACTACAGCACCGGGGTCGACGTCACCCACTGCTCGGCCCCCTGCCTCGGGTACTCGTTCAAGACCGAGCGGGCCGTCTGGCCCGTCCTGCTCGACCGCCTCGGCGTCACCGCCTCGCTCGCCTTCGGCGCGGCCGTGCTGTGGCTGCTCTTCGGCACCGCGACCGGCGTCATCTCCGCGCTGCGCCGCCGCACCCTGCTGGACCGGCTCACCATGACCACCGCGCTCGCCGGCGTCTCGCTGCCGATCTACTTCACCGGCATGCTCGCCAGCGCGGTCTTCGTCTACCAGCTCGGCTGGTTCCCGCACGACTACGTGGCGCTGACCGACGACCCGGTGGCCTGGGTGCAGAACCTCGCCCTCCCGTGGGTCACCCTGGCGTTCCTCTACGCCGCGACCTACGCCCGGCTCACCCGCGCCACCCTGCTCGACGTCCTCGGCGAGGACTACATCCGCACCGCCCGGGCCAAGGGCCTCGGCGAGCGGACGGTCATCGGCAAGCACGCCCTGCGCTCCACCCTCACCCCGATCCTGACCGTCTTCGGCATGGACCTCGGCGGGCTCATCGGCGGCGCGGTGCTCACCGAGACCACCTTCAACTTCCGCGGTCTCGGGTACGAGGCGGTCGCCGCCATCAGCGGCAGCGACCTCCCGGTGATCATGGGCGTGACCCTGTTCGCCGGCTTCTTCATCATCCTGGCCAACCTGCTGGTTGACCTGCTGTACGCCGTTGTCGATCCTCGGGTGAGGCTGACATGAGCAAGACCCAGACCCAGACCCAGGACCGGCTCCGCAAGGACGCCGCCGCACCCGAGGCCTTCCTCGCCGTCCGCGGCCTCAAGGTGCACTTCCCGACCGACGACGGCCTGGTGAAGTCCGTGGACGGCCTCGACTTCACGCTGGAGAAGGGCCAGACCCTCGGCATCGTCGGCGAGTCCGGCTCCGGCAAGTCCGTCACCTCGCTGTCGATCATGGGCCTGCACCGCACCGGCACCAAGCGCGGCGCCCCGCAGATCTCCGGCGAGGTCTGGCTGGACGGCGAGGAGCTGATCGGCGCCTCGCCGGAGAAGGTCCGCCGGCTGCGCGGCCAGAAGATGGCCATGATCTTCCAGGACCCGCTGACCGCGATGCACCCGTACTACACGGTGGGCGCGCAGATCGTCGAGGGCTACCGGGCGCACCACCCCGGCGCCAGCCGGAAGGACGCCCGCAGGCGGGCCGTCGAGATGCTCGACCGGGTCGGCATCCCGCAGCCCGACAAGCGGATCGACGCCTACCCGCACGAGTTCTCCGGCGGCATGCGCCAGCGCGCGATGATCGCCATGGCCCTGGTCAACGACCCGTCCCTGCTGATCGCCGACGAGCCCACCACCGCCCTGGACGTCACCGTCCAGGCGCAGATCCTGGACCTGATCCGCGACCTCCAGCAGGAGTTCGGCTCGGCCGTCATCATCATCACCCACGACCTCGGGGTGGTCGCCGAACTCGCCGACGACATCCTGGTGATGTACGGCGGCAAGTGCATCGAACGCGGCCCTGCGGCAACGCTGTTCGACTCGCCCGAGCACCCCTACACCTGGGGCCTGCTCGGCTCGATGCCCCGGCTGGACCGCGAGCTCCAGGACCGGCTGATCCCCGTCAAGGGCACCCCGCCGAGCCTGATCAACGTGCCCTCCGGCTGCGCCTTCCACCCGCGCTGCCCGTATGCCGGCCTCACCGGCGGACGCTCGACGACCGAGGTGCCGCTGCTGGCCGAGGCGGCCCCCGGCCACCTCGCCGCCTGCCACCTGCCGGCCGCCGACCGGCACCGGATCTTCGCCGACGAGATCGCGCCCCGGCTGTGAACCACGTTTCAGGAGAACTCTCATGACGGACACTCAGGTAGCGGCGATCCCGTCACCGGCGCCCGCCTCCGACCGCGAACCGCTGCTCAGGGTCACCGGGCTCACCAAGCACTTCCCGATCACCAAGGGCCTGCTGCGCCGGCAGTCCGGCGCCGTCCGCGCGGTCGACGGCATCGACTTCAGCGTCAACGCGGGGGAGACCCTCGGCGTGGTCGGCGAGTCGGGCTGCGGCAAGTCGACGATGGGCCGGCTGGTCACCCGGCTCGACGAGCCGACCGCCGGCACGGTCGAGTTCGAGGGCACCGACATCACCCACCTGGGCGTCGGGGCGATGCGGCCGCTGCGCCGCGACATCCAGATGATCTTCCAGGACCCGTACTCCTCGCTGAACCCCCGGCACACCGTCGGCACCATCGTCGGTGCGCCGTTCCGGCTCCAGAAGGTGAAGACCGAGGGCGGCGTCAAGAAGGCCGTCCAGGAGCTGCTGGAGCTGTGCGGCCTCAGCCCCGAGCACTACAACCGCTACCCGCACGAGTTCTCCGGCGGGCAGCGCCAGCGCATCGGCATCGCCCGCGCGCTCGCGCTGCGGCCGAAGATGATCGTCGCGGACGAGCCGGTCTCGGCCCTGGACGTCTCGATCCAGGCCCAGGTGGTGAACCTGCTGGACGACCTCCAGAAGGAGCTCGGCCTGACCTACCTGATCATCGCGCACGACCTCTCGGTGGTCCGGCACGTCTCGGACCGGGTCGCGGTGATGTACCTCGGCAAGATCGTCGAGATCGCCGACCGGGACTCCCTCTACAGGAGCCCGATGCACCCCTACACCAACGCGCTGATGTCGGCCGTCCCGGTGCCGGACCCGCGGCGCAAGGAGCAGCGCCAGCGGATCCGGCTCACCGGCGACGTCCCCTCCCCGATCAACCCGCCCAGCGGCTGCCGGTTCCGCACCCGCTGCTGGAAGGCCGCCGACGTCTGCGCCTCCCAGGAGCCGCCGCTGGTCGCCCTGAAGTCGGGCCACCAGGTCGCCTGCCACTTCCCCGAGAACTCCCCGGGGCAGGGCGCCGAGGCGCTCCCGCAGGCCTGAGCCGGGCGCCCGCCGCCGTCAGTGGCGGGCGCTCAGCACGCAGAACTCGTTGCCCTCCGGGTCGGCGAGCACGACCCACGACTGCTCGCCCTGGCCGACGTCCGCACGGCGGGCGCCGAGCGCGAGCAGCCGGTCCACCTCGGCGGCCTGGCCGGTCTCCGGGCGGAAGTCCAGGTGCAGACGGTTCTTCACCACCCGGGGGTCGTCCACCCGGATGAAGAGGATGCTGGGCAGCCGCTCGGGGGCGGAGCGGATCTCGAACTCCTCGTCGTCGTCGTCCACCACCACCCAGCCGAGCGCCTCGGCCCACCAACGGCCCAGCGTGACGGGGTCGTTCGCGTCGACGACCACTTGCTCCCAGTGCAGTGTCATGACCCCCACACTATCCGCCGGCGCCCCTGGCCCGCGTGATGACGCCCGGGCGGCGCCGCCGCCCGCGGGCCGGCCGGCCCGCCCGCGCCCGGAGGCGTGTCGGCGGACCGGTGGCGGGGCGGTCCGGCGGCCCGGTGGAGACTGGGCCGGTGACCTCGCAGATCTTCCCCTCCGACGTGCAGCAGACCCTGGACCTGGTCGGCATCTTCGTCTTCGCCCTGTCCGGCGGCCTGCTGGCCGTGCGCAAGAACATGGACATCTTCGGTATCTGTGTGCTCGCCGAGGTCACCGCGCTCGGCGGCGGGGTGATGCGCGACCTGGTGATCGGGGCGACGCCGGTGGCGGCGTTCACCAACCTCGGATACTTCTCGACGCCGCTGGCGGCCGGGCTGGTGGTGTTCTTCCTGCACCCGCAGGTCGAGCGGATCAACCGGAGCGTGCAGACCCTCGACGCGCTCGGGCTCGGACTGTTCTGCGTGACGGGCACGGCGAAGGCGCACGACTTCGGGCTCGGCTCGGTGGCCTCCGTGGCGCTCGGCATGGTGACCGCCGCGGGCGGCGGCGTGATGCGGGACGTGCTGGCGCAGGAGATCCCGTCGCTGCTGCGCTGGGACCGGGAGATCTACGCCGTGCCCGCGCTGATCGGCTCGGCCATGGTGGCCGTGCTGATCGCCTTCGACGACCTGACCGCGGCCACCGGGACGACGGCCGCGCTGACCGCGTTCCTGCTGCGGATGTGCGCGCTCAGGTTCGGGTGGCGTGCGCCGCGGGCTTGGCACCGCAACGGTTCTCGCACCAGCGAGGAGTAGGGGAGCCGCCGTACGCCAGCGAGATCGCCTCGACCGTGCAGAGGAGTTCCGGCAGCAGCCGGGTGAGCACGGCGGCCGGGGCCACGTCGGCGGGCGCGGAGATGGCGCAGGCGGCGACGGCCCGCCCGCCGCTGCCGGAGATCGGCGCGGCGATGCTGGTCACCGCCTCCTGGTGCTCGCCGCGGTCCATCGCCCAGCCGAGCCGCTTCACGGCCGCGAGGTCGGCGAGCAGCTCCTCGGTCCGCTGCCCGGCGGCGCCCGGCCGCAGGGCGCCGCGGGCCGGCGCGGCGGCGGGCAGGGCCGCGAACTGCTCCTCGGGCAGGTCGGCGAGCAGCACCCGGCCGAGCGCGGTGGCGCTGGCGGGCACCCGGCGGCCGATCCGGGACGCGGAGCCGAGCCAGGAGCCGGGGCTGACGGGGTAGCGGCTCTCCACCTTGTCCAGGTAGACGACCTCGCCGTCCTCCAGCACGGCCAGGTGCACGGTGTGGCCGTACCGCTCGTTGAGGGAGGCCAGGTAGGGCGCCGCGACCTGGCGGACGTCGACCTCCTCCAGGGCCTGCTGGGCCAGTGAGAACAGCCGGCCGCCGAGCCGGTAGCGGTGGTCCGACTGCCGGTGCACGAAACCGTGCGCCTCCAGCGTGCGCAGCAGCCGCAGCGCGGTGGACTTGTGCACGTCGATCGAGCCCGCGGCCTGTTCGAGGGAGGCCGGGCCTTCGCCGAGCGACGCCAGGATGGTCAGTGCGCGGTCGACCGACTGTGACATGGAGCCCCCCTGAGCATCCGGCCGAACCGGGCGTCCGACCGGACCGGGCCCCGTGCGCTGCCGGGCGGACGGTGAACGCCCCGCCGGGACGGTCCCGTTGGTGGCGTCAGGTTAACGACGCGTTGCAGAGGGTGCAATGGCCGAATCGTGACCCGGACGCCCTCTACAATCGACGGGTTATGCCATACCTGGACCATGCGGCGACCACGCCGATGCTGCCCGAGGCGATCGCCGCGATGACGGCGCACCTCGGTGTCGTCGGCAACGCCTCCTCCCTGCACGCGGCCGGCCGTCGAGCCCGGCGGGTGGTCGAGGAGTCCCGGGAGTCGCTGGCGGACGCGCTGGGCGCACGACCGAGCGAGATCGTCCTCACCGGGGGCGGCACCGAGTCGGACAACCTCGCCGTCAAGGGCCTCTTCTGGGCCCGCCGCGACGCCGACCCGGCCCGCACCCGGGTGCTGGCCAGCCCGGTCGAGCACCACGCGGTGCTGGACGCCGTGCACTGGCTCTCCGAGCACGAGGACGCCCGGGTCGAGTACCTGCCGGTCGACGCGTACGGCCGGGTGCACCCCGACGTGCTCCGCGAGGCCATCGAGGCCGACCCGGCCTCGGTCGCCCTGGTCACCGTGATGTGGGCCAACAACGAGGTCGGCACCCTCCAGCCGGTCACCGAACTCGCCGCCGTGGCAGCCGAGTACGGCATCCCGATGCACGCCGACGCGGTGCAGGCGCTCGGCCAGGTGCCGGTCTCCTTCGCCGAGTCGGGCCTGACCGCGCTGACCATCACCGGCCACAAGATCGGCGGCCCGTTCGGCATCGGCGCCCTGCTGCTCTCCCGCGGCGCGACCCCGGTGCCGCTGCTGCACGGCGGCGGCCAGGAGCGCGACGTCCGCTCCGGCACCCTGGACGCCCCCGCCGCCGCCGGGTTCGCCGCCGCTGCCCGGATCGCCGTCGACCGCCGGGCCGAACACTCCGCCATGGTCGCCGGCCTGCGCGACGAGCTGATCGCCTCGGTGCTCGCCGTCGTCCCCGACGCGCTGCTCAACGGTGACCCGGCGCCCGAGGGCCGGCTGCCCGCCAACGCGCACTTCTCCTTCCCCGGCTGCGAGGGCGACGCCCTGCTGATGCTGCTGGACGCCCAGGGCATCGAGTGCTCGACCGGCTCGGCCTGCTCGGCCGGCGTGCCGCAGCCCAGCCACGTCCTGCTGGCGATGGGTGTCGACCCGGTGCTGGCCCGGGCCTCCCTGCGGTTCTCGCTCGGCCACACCTCGGTCGCGGCGGACGTCACGGCGCTCACCGCGGCGCTGGAGCCGGCCGTGCGGCGGGCCCGCAACGCCGGTCTCGCGGCCGCCGCCCGGCGCTGACGGCCGGGGCCGCCGCGGCGCCCGGGAATTGCCTGCGGACCGCGCGCGGCGAGCACGTACTCTTGGAGGCATCATGACTGACTTCCCGGGTGCCCCCACTGGTCCGAAGCCGATCGACGCGGCGGGCGGCCGCCGCCTGCGCGTGCTGGCCGCGATGTCCGGCGGCGTCGACTCCGCCGTCGCCGCCGCCCGCGCCGCCGAAGCGGGCCACGAAGTGACCGGCGTGCACCTGGCGCTGTCCGCCAACCCGCAGTCCTTCCGGACGGGCGCCCGCGGCTGCTGCACCGTCGAGGACTCCCGCGACGCCCGCCGGGCCGCCGACGTGATCGGCATCCCGTTCTACGTGTGGGACCTCGCCGAGCGCTTCCGCGAGGACGTCATCGACGACTTCGTCGCCGAGTACGCGGCCGGCCGCACCCCCAACCCGTGCCTGCGCTGCAACGAGAAGATCAAGTTCGCGGCGCTGCTGGACCGTGCGATCGCGCTCGGCTTCGACGCCGTCTGCACCGGCCACTACGCCCGGATCGTCGACCTGCCCACCGGCGAGCGGGAGTTGCACCGCGCCGTCGACATGGCCAAGGACCAGAGCTACGTCCTCGGCGTGCTCGACGCCGACCAACTGGCCCACTCGCTCTTCCCGCTCGGCGACACCACCAAGGACGCCATCCGCGAGGAGGCCGAGCGCCGCGGCCTCGCCGTCGCCAAGAAGCCCGACAGCCACGACATCTGCTTCATCGCCGACGGCGACACCCAGGGCTTCCTCGCCAAGCACCTCGGCACCGCCCCCGGCGACATCGTCGACACCGACGGCAACACCGTCGGCGAGCACGACGGCGCCTACGGCTTCACCATCGGCCAGCGCAAGGGTCTGCGGATCGGCCGCCCCGCCGCCGACGGCAAGCCGCGCTACGTGCTGGACATCTCCCCGGTGAACAACACCGTCACCGTCGGCCCCGTCGAGGGCCTGGACGTGCTCTCGCTCACCGCGATCCGCCCGCGCTGGTGCGGCACCGCCCCCGGCGCCGACGGCCGCTACACGGCCCAGCTGCGCGCCCACGGCGAGGAGGTCCCGGTGACCGCCACGCTGGCCGACGGCGAGCTGCGGGTCGAGCTGGACACCCCCGCCCGGGGCATCGCGCCCGGCCAGGCCGTGGTGCTCTACGACGGCACCCGGGTGGTCGGCTCCGCCACCATCGCCGCCACCGGCCGCCGGGCCGTCCCGGCGTAACTCCGGTGATCGGGGCCCGGGCCCCGTGGTAGACCTTGGGCATCATGAATATCTGCGTCTTCTGCTCCGCGTACTCGCTCGACGAGCGCTACACCGAACCCGCCGCCGACTTCGCCCGCCTCCTCGGCGAGCGCGGCCACACCCTGGTCTGGGGCGGCTCGCACGCCGGCCTGATGGGCCTGCTCGCCGACGGGGTCAAGGAGGCCGGCGGGCGGCTGGTCGGGGTGTCCGTCGAGTTCCTCGCCCACAAGACGTACGAGGGCGCCGACGAGATCGTGATGACCCGCGACCTCGCCGAGCGCAAGGCCCAGCTGCTGATGCGCGCGGACGCCGTGGTCGTCCTGGTCGGCGGCCTCGGCACGCTGGACGAGGTGACCGAGGTGCTGGAGCTCAAGAAGCACGCCCTGCACGACAAGCCGGTCGTGGTGCTCGACACCGACGGCTTCTACGAGGGCCTGCAGACCCAGCTCCGGCGGATGGACCAGGAGGGCTTCCTGCCCCGACGGCTCGCCGAGCTGATCACCTTCACCGACGATCCGGCCGAGGTCTTCACCCACCTCGAAGCCCGCGCCCGAAAGGCCACCGACCATGGGTAACCACCTGATCACCGGTGCCGGCTCCGGCATCGGCGCCGTCGTCGCCGCGCGCCTCGCCGAGCGCGGCGAGAACCTCTGGCTGTTCGCCCGCAGCGCCCGGCGCGCCGCCGAACTGCGCGAGCGCTTCCCCGGAGCCCGCACCCTGGTCGCCGACCTCGCCGACCCGGCCCGGCTCTCCTGGACGCTCGGCCAGCAGGAACTGCCGGTCGAGATCGACTCCCTGCTGCACATCGCCGGCGTGGTCCACCTCGGCCAGATCGGCGACCTGCCGGTCAAGGCCTGGCAGGAGCAGCTGAACGTCAACCTGGTCTCCCCGGCCGAGCTGACCCGCCTGGTGCTGCCGTCCGTGCGGCTCGTCCGCGGCCACGTGGTCTTCGTCAACTCCGGTGCCGGCCTCACCGCGCACGCCGAGTGGGGCGGCTACGCGGCCAGCAAGTTCGGCCTGCGGGCGGTCGCCGACGCGCTGCGCGCCGAGGAGCACGCCCACGGTGTCCGGGTGACCTCCGTCTACCCCGGCCGCACCGCCACCATGATGCAGGTCAAGGTGCACCAGCAGGAGGGCAAGGAGTACGACCCGGAGCGCTGGATCACCCCCGAGTCGGTGGCCACCGCGATCCTGACGGCGCTCGACCTGCCGCGCGACGCCGAGATCACCGACATCACGGTCCGTCCCGGCAAGTAGCCGGGCCGGGAGACCATAGTCTTCCGGGGTGACCACCGAACCCGCCTTCCCCGACCTGCACGGCGCCGCGACCGGCGTCGGCTCGATGCCCGGCACCGATGCGCGGGAGGCCGCCCGGACCGCGGTCGGCGCGCTGGAGCAGCTCCCGTACCTGCCGGAGCTGCCCGCGCGCGGGCCCGGCGCCGACATGATCGGCCGCGGCGCCGGTCTGCTGGTCGAGCTGTTCGCGCACACCGAGCCCAGCGGCTGGCGCTTCGCCGACCGGCCCGGGCGCGACACCCGGCGGGCGCACTCCTGGCTCGGCGAGGACCTGGACGCCCTGGAGGAGTTCACCCAGGGGTACCGGGGCGCGCTGAAGGTGCAGGCCGTCGGCCCGTGGACGCTCGCCGCGTCGATCGAGCTCAGGAACGGCGAGAAGGCGCTGCGCGACCCGGGCGCCCGCCGGGGCATCGCGGACTCGCTCACCGAGGGCCTGCGCCGCCACCTGGAGGACGTCCGCCGCCGCATCCCCGGCGCGCAGGTCGTGCTGCAGCTGGACGAGCCCTCGCTGCCCGCCGTCCTGGCCGGCGCGGTGAAGACCGCGAGCGGCTTCCAGCGGCTGCGTTCGGTCGACCGGCAGGTCGCCGAGGAGGGACTGCGGAGCGTGATCGGCAAGCTGGACGTGCCGGTGGTGGTGCACTGCTGCGCGCCCGGCGTGCCGATCCCGCTGCTGCGCCGCGCCGGAGTCGCCGGGGTGTCGCTGGACTTCTCGCTGCTGACGGAGCGTGATGACGACGATCTCGGCGAGGCGGTGGAGGCCGGCACCCGGATCCTCGCCGGTGTGGTGCCCTCCACCGACGAAGGATTGTCGGACCCTGCCGGTAGTGTCCAGGGTGTCAGGACGTTGTGGCGCAGGCTCGGGCTGGATCCGGAACTGCTGGGCCGCCGGGTGCTGGTGACGCCGACCTGCGGTCTGGCCGGGGCGAGCCCGGACTACGCGCGCAGGGCGCTGTCACTCAGTGTGAAGGCGGCGCAGAGTCTGGTCGACAACCCGGAGTGAGACGGTAGGAGGCGGACGGTGGCGGCTGTCGAGGGCTGGGAGGAGATCCCGGTGGAGGTGCGGGAGCGGCACGCCGCGCTGGCGGCCGAGATCGAGGGCCACCGCGTGCGGTACTACGAGCAGGACGCACCGGTCGTCAGCGACGCCGAGTTCGACCTGCTGATGCGCGCGCTGGAGGCCGTCGAGGCCGAGCACCCGGCGCTCGTCACCCCCGACTCTCCCACCCAGAAGGTCGGCGGCGCGGCGGCCGAGGGCTTCACCAAGGTCGAGCACCGCGAGCGGCTGCTCAGCCTGGACAACGCGATGGACGACGAGGAGCTGTCCGCCTGGGCCGAGCGGGTCGCCCGCGAGCTGGACGGCCTGGACTACCACTACCTCTGCGAGCTCAAGGTCGACGGCCTGGCCGTCAACCTCACGTACGAGAACGGCGTGCTGGTGCTGGCCGCGACCCGCGGCACCGGCCGGGTCGGCGAGGACATCACCGCCAACGTCCGCACCATCAAGGAGATCCCGCACCGGCTCAAGGGCGACGACATCCCGGAGCTGGTGGAGATCCGCGGCGAGGTCTACCTGCCCACCGAGGCCTTCGCCGAGCTGAACGCCTCACTCGCGGCCGAGAACGAGCGCCGCCGGCTGGAGAACGAGGAGCGCGCCGCGGAGGGCAGGCGCCCGCACGCCCTGGTCAGGCTGTTCGCCAACCCGCGCAACGCCGCCGCCGGCTCGCTGCGGATGAAGGACCCGCTGGTCACGGCGTCGCGCCCGCTGCACATGGTGGTGCACGGCATCGGCGCCCGGGCCGGCTTCGACATCGACTGCCAGTCGCACGCGTACCAGCTGCTGCACGACTGGGGCCTGCCCACCGCTCGGCACAACCGGGTGGTCGGCACGCTGGAGGAGGTCCGCGCCTTCATCAAGCAGTTCGGCGAGCAGCGGCACTCGGTCGAGCACGAGATCGACGGCGTCGTCGTCAAGGTCGACGAGATCGCCCTGCAGGGCCGGCTCGGCGCCACCTCCAAGTCCCCGCGCTGGGCGATCGCCTGGAAGTACCCGCCGGAGGAGGTCACCGCCAAGCTGGCCAGCATCCAGGTCGGCATCGGCCGCACCGGCCGGGCGACGCCGTTCGCGGTGCTCGCCGAGCCGGTCAAGGTGGCCGGCTCGATGGTCCAGTACGCGACGCTGCACAACCAGCAGGTGGTCAAGGCCAAGGGCGTGCTGCTGGGCGACACCGTGGTGCTGCGCAAGGCCGGCGACGTGATCCCCGAGATCCTCGGCCCGGTGGAGGACGTCCGCGACGGCACCGAGCAGGAGTTCGTGATGCCCTCGCACTGCCACGAGTGCGGCACCGAGCTGCGTCCGATGTCCGAGGGCGACATCGACCTGCGCTGTCCCAACGCCCGGTTCTGCCCGGCCCAGGTGCGCGAGCGGATCGCCTACCTCGGCGGCCGCGAGTCCCTGGACATCGACGGCCTCGGGTACGTCGCGGCCACCGCACTGACCCAGCCGCTCGAACCCGCCGAGGCCCCGGTCGGCAACGAGGGCGACATCTTCGGCCTGACGCTGGACCAGCTCCTGCCGATCAAGGTGAAGGTGCGCGACCAGAAGTCCGGCATGCCCAAGCTGGACGACAGGACCGGCAAGGAGAAGGTCATGACCTTCTTCTCCAACCTCAAGGGGGAGCCGAAGAAGTCGGCCACCCTGCTGCTGGAGAACCTGGAGAAGGCCAGGGACCGGCCGCTCTGGCGGTACGTGAACGGCCTCTCGATCCGCCACGTCGGCCCGGTCGCCGCCCGTGCGCTGGCCGCCGAGTTCCGCGACCTGGACCGCGTCTTCGCCGCCACCGAGGAGGAGCTCGCCGCCACCGAGGGCGTCGGCCCGATCATCGCGCGCTCGATCAAGGAGTGGTACGAGGAGGAGTGGCACCGGGAGATCCTGGAGAAGTGGCGGGCCGCCGGGGTGGTCTTCACCGAGGAGGCCGCCGAGGACGAGGGGCCGCGCCCGCTGGAGGGCCTCACCCTCGTCGTCACCGGCACCCTGGCCGGCCACACCAGGGACGGCGCCAAGGAGGCGCTGACCTCGCGCGGCGCCAAGGTCACCGGGTCGGTGTCGAAGAAGACCGACTTCGTGGTGGCCGGCGACAACCCCGGCTCCAAGTACGACAAGGCCGTCCAGCTGAAGCTGCCGGTGCTGGACGACGCGGGCTTCGCCGTCCTGCTGGAGCAGGGCCCGCAGGCCGCGCGCGGCTACCTCGGGCTCCCGGAGCCTTCGGAGGATCCCGCGCCCGAGCCCGCCGCCGAGCCCCTCGCCGAGCCCGCCACTGACCCCGCCGACCCCGCCGAGGAGCCCGCCGGGGCCTGACGGCCCGTCCCGTTACCGCCTTGATGCACCGTCACTCTGCCCCCGGGAGGGGAAAGGGGGCATTCTGTCACTGTGCCCGACCGCACATCAGTGGCGTATTCCCGGTTGCCCGAAACTCTGCCCTTCCGGTGGGCCCCGGCTTACCCTGGTGGCCGACAGAGTGTCAGCAGGGGTGGGGGCGCCGGCTGAGCCGGTCTCCGCGGGGCCTCTCCATGCCCGGCAGCTGCCGGCACCGACGTGGTGCCTCACCGTAAAGCGGCCTGATTCGGGGCGGGCCCGACGGAGGACAGGGCTTATGGATCGTACGACCGGCGGCACGCCCACACGCCCGCCACAGGGGGTGGCAGGTGCGGTCCTGCTGCTCGGGGTGGTGCTGGCCGGGGCCGCGCCGCTCATCCCGCTCGCCGTCCTGGTCTACCGCTACGAACCGGAGCTCCTTCCGCTGTTCGCGGTGCCGCTGGCGGTGCTCGTCGCGGCCTGGCGGATCGCCCGGGACCGCGCGCGCGACCAGCTCACCGACCCGCTGACCGACCTGCCGAACCGTCACGCGCTGCTGCTGGCCGCCCAGGAGTCGATCGCGGACCACGGTGACGACTACAGCGTCGGGCTGATCCTGCTCGACCTCGACCGGTTCCGCTCGCTCAACGACACCCTCGGGCACACCGCCGGCGACCGGCTGCTGGTGCACATCGCCCGCCGCCTGCACCGGGCACTGCGCCCGGGCGCGCTGAGCGGTCACGGCGGCGAGTCCGTCGAGGACGTGTTCGCCGCACTGGCGCCCGCGGCCGAGGGCAGCCGGCGGCCGGTGGTGGCCAGGATGGGCGGCGACGAGTTCGCCGTCCTGGTGCCCGGCGTCGGCTGCCCGGACACCCTGGAGCGGATCGCCAGGACCCTGATGGCCGAGCTGGCGGCGCCGATCCGGCTGGACGGCCTGCTGCTCGTCCTGGAGGCCAGCGCCGGCGTCTGCGTCTACCCGGAGCACGCCCAGGACGCGGAGTCGCTGCTGCGCCGGGCCGATGTCGCGATGGGCCACGCCCAGCGCGGCCGCAGCGGCGTCGAGCGCTACAACGAGACCCAGGACGCCGACACGCCGTACCGGATCGGGCTGCTCGGCGATCTGCGCCGGGCGCTGGAGACCGGTGAGGTGCAGCTGCACTACCAGCCGAAGGTGGCCTTCGACGGCCGGGTGGTCGGCCTGGAGGCGCTGCTGCGCTGGGAGCGGCCCGGCCAGGGCCGGGTCTCGCCGGACGAGTTCGTCGGGCTCGCCGAGTCCAGCGGCCTGATGCCCCGGCTGACCGACTACGTCCTGGAGGCGGCGGTCGGCCAGCTCGCGCTCTGGCGCGCGCAGGGCCTCCAGGTGCAGGTCGCGGTCAACGTCTCGCCGCGCGACGTGCTCAACCCGGGCTTCGCCCAGCGGGTCGCCGGGCACCTGGTGCGGCACGGCGTCCCCGCCCACGCCCTGCAGCTGGAGATCACCGAGCGGCTGCTGCTGGACGACTCCCGGCGGGCCGCCGACACCCTCGCCGAGCTGCGCGGCTACGGCGTCGGCATGTCGCTGGACGACTTCGGCACCGGCCACTCCTCGCTGGTGCGGCTGCGCAGCCTGCCGGTCGGCGAGCTGAAGATCGACCGCTCCTTCGTCTCCCGGATGGTCGCGGACGACCACGACGCGGCGGTGGTCCGCTGCTCGGTCGAACTGGCCCACTCGCTCGGGCTGACGGTGGTCGCCGAGGGCGTCGAGGACGACGAGACCTGGGAGCGCCTGCACGCGATGGGGGTGGACGCCGTCCAGGGGTGGCTGGTCTCCGCCGCGCTGCCCGCCGACCAGGCCACCGCCTGGCTGCGGGTGCACCGGATCGGCGCGCCGCCGGCCGAGCGGATGGCGCCGCCCTCGCTGGCCTGCGGCATGCCGATCAGCCTCGCGGCCGGCCTGCCCTCGGTCCTGCCCGCGGCGCTGCCGCCGGCCCGGTCCGGGCAGCCCGTCCAGCCGCCGCAGCCCGTGCAGGCGGAGGTCACCGCGCCCGTCGTCCCGCAGTAGGGGCGGCGCGGCGGCGAGCGGCCGGGCCGCCGCGAGGTATTGACGTGGCCGGTGCCCGGGTGGTGCCCCATAGGATGGGGCTCACAGACCACGAGGACGGCTGGGTCGCGCGGCGGTGCCGCCGGCTCACCGCCCGGCCGGGCCCCGCCTCGACGCGGAGCCCGGCTCACCAGAACTCACCTTGAGGATCGCTGCATGCCTGGCATCACGCGCGAGGAGGTCGCCCACCTCGCCCGGCTGTCGCGTCTTGAGTTGCAGGCCGAAGAGCTGGACCACTTCGCCGAGCAGCTCGACGTGATCATCGGCGCGGTCGCCCGCGTTTCCGAGGTCGCCGGACTGGACGTCCCGCCGACCTCCCACCCGCTGCCGCTGACCAACGTCATGCGCGCGGACGAGGTACGGCCCTCGCTCACCCCGGCCGAGGCGCTGGCCGGCGCACCGGCCGCCGAGGAGCAGCGATTCCGCGTGCCGCAGATCCTGGGGGAGGACTAATCCCATGACCGACCTCATCCGCTACACGGCCGCCGAGACCGCCGCCGCGATCGCCAAGGGCGACGTCAGCGCCGTCGAGGTGGCCCAGGCGCACCTGGACCGGATCGACGCCGTCGACAAGAAGGTCAACGCCTTCCTGCACGTGGACACCGAGGGCGCGCTCGGCGCCGCCCGCGCGGTGGACGCGAAGCGCGCCAAGGGCGAGGAGCTCGGCCCGCTGGCCGGCGTGCCGCTCGCGCTCAAGGACGTCTTCACCACCAAGGGCGTCCCGACCACGGCCGGCTCCAAGATCCTCGAAGGCTGGGTGCCGCCGTACGACGCGACGCTGACCGGCCGTCTGAAGGACGCCGGCGTCGTCATCCTCGGCAAGACCAACATGGACGAGTTCGCCATGGGGTCCTCCACCGAGAACAGCGCCTACGGCCCGACCGGC
The DNA here is from genome assembly GCF_042669755.1 of Kitasatospora sp. NPDC057223. Lineage (NCBI taxonomy): Bacteria > Bacillati > Actinomycetota > Actinomycetes > Kitasatosporales > Streptomycetaceae > Kitasatospora > Kitasatospora sp. NPDC057223. Next base: position 15,383 of record NZ_JBHUWW010000076.1, read on the forward strand.
AACCCGTGGGACCTCTCCCGCATCCCCGGCGGCTCCGGCGGCGGCTCGGCCGCCGCGCTGGCCGCCTTCGAGGCCCCGCTCGCCATCGGCACCGACACCGGCGGCTCGATCCGCCAGCCCGGCGCCGTCACCGGCACGGTCGGCGTCAAGCCGACGTACGGCTCGGTCTCCCGGTACGGCCTGATCGCGTTCTCGTCCTCGCTGGACCAGGGCGGCCCGTGCGCCCGCACGGTGCTCGACACCGCGCTGCTGCACGAGGCCATCGCCGGGTACGACCCGCTCGACTCCACCTCGATCAACGCGCCCGTCCCGGCCGTGGTCGAGGCCGCGAAGCTGCGCGACGTGCGCGGCATGCGGATCGGCGTCGTCAAGGAGTTCGCCGGCGAGGGCTACCAGGCCGGCGTGATGCAGCGGTTCAACGAGTCGGTGGAGCTGCTGCGCGAGCTGGGCGCGGAGGTCGTCGAGGTCTCCTGCCCGTCCTTCACCCTGGCGATGCCCGCCTACTACCTGATCGCGCCGAGCGAGGCCTCCTCCAACCTGGCCCGCTTCGACGCCATGCGCTACGGCCTGCGGGTCGGCGACGACGGCACCCGCTCCGCCGAGGAGGTCACCGCGCTCACCCGCGAGGCCGGCTTCGGCGCCGAGGTGAAGCGCCGCATCATCCTGGGCACGTACGCGCTGTCCTCGGGCTACTACGACGCCTACTACGGCTCGGCGCAGAAGGTCCGCACGCTCATCTCGCGGGACTTCGACGCGGCCTTCGCCGGCGTGGACGTGCTGGTCTCCCCGACCACGCCGACCACCGCCTTCCCGATCGGCGAGCGCGCCGACGACCCGCTGGCCATGTACCTGGCGGACCTGTGCACGATTCCGTCCAACCTCGCGGGCAACGCGGCCATGTCGCTGCCCTGCGGGCTCGCGCCGGAGGACAATCTCCCGGTCGGCCTGCAGATCATCGCACCCGCGATGGCGGACGACCGCCTGTACCGCGTGGGCGGCGCCGTGGAGGCCGCGCTCAACGACAAGTGGGGGCACACCCTGCTGGAGGAGGCACCGGCACTGTGAGCAGCATCGCGAAGGCCAAAGGCTTCAAGCACTCGAAGCCCGGGCTCTGGCTGTCCCTGGGGACCACCGCGTTCGGTGCGATCTCGATCGCGAAGGACGTCCGGAAGGCCCACGGCGAGCACGACAACCTGAAGCTGATCAACGCCGTGGTCGGTGCCCTGGCCCTGGTCACCGGCGCAGCCCTGCTGATCCGCGAGCTCAAGCAGCTCGGGGACGACGACGTACTGCTGGGCTGAGAGCCCGCCTGGGCCCGGCCCCCGACACCGGGGGCCGGGCCGGTACCTCCCAAAGACTTTTTTTAGTGAAGGGGACGCTGTGAGCGTCAGTAACCTGGTCTCCTACGAGGACGCTCTCGCGTCGTACGACCCGGTGATGGGCCTTGAGGTCCACGTCGAACTGGGCACCAAGACCAAGATGTTCTGCGGGTGCTCGACCGAGCTCGGCGCCGAGCCGAACAGCCAGGTCTGCCCGACCTGCCTGGGCCTGCCCGGCTCGCTGCCGGTGGTCAACGCGATCGGCGTCGAGTCGGCGATCAAGATCGGCCTGGCGCTGAACTGCGAGATCGCCGAGTGGTGCCGGTTCGCGCGGAAGAACTACTTCTACCCGGACATGCCGAAGAACTTCCAGACCTCGCAGTACGACGAGCCGATCGCCTTCAACGGCTACCTCGACGTGCAGCTGGAGGACGGCGAGACCTTCCGGGTCGAGATCGAGCGCGCCCACATGGAGGAGGACACCGGCAAGTCCTCGCACATCGGCGGCGCGACCGGCCGCATCCACGGCGCCTCGCACTCGCTCCTCGACTACAACCGGGCCGGCATCCCGCTGATCGAGATCGTCACCAAGCCGATCGAGGGCGCCGGCGTCCGGGCCCCCGAGGTCGCCAAGGCGTACGTCGCCGAGCTGCGCGAGCTGATCAAGGCGCTGGGCGTCTCCGAGGCCCGGATGGACAAGGGTCAGATGCGCTGCGACGTGAACCTGTCGCTGCGCCCGCACGGCCGGGAGAAGTTCGGCACCCGCTCGGAGACCAAGAACGTCAACTCGCTGCGCAGCGTGGAGCGGGCCGCCCGGTTCGAGATCATGCGGCACGCCACCGTCCTCGACGACGGCGGCACCATCGTGCAGGAGACCCGGCACTTCCACGAGGAGGACGGCTCCACCACGGCCGGCCGCATCAAGGACAACGCCGAGGACTACCGCTATTTCCCCGAGCCGGACCTCGTGCCGATCGCCCCGGCCCGCGACTGGGTCGAGGAGCTGCGCGCCGCACAGCCCGAGCTGCCCCGGGTGCGCCGGGCCCGCCTGCAGGGCGAGTGGGGCCTCTCCGACAAGGACATGCAGTCCGTGCTGAACGCCGGCGCGGTCCAGCCGATCCTGGAGACCATCGCCGCCGGCGCCCCCGCCGACCAGGCCCGCAAGTGGTGGATGGGCGAGCTGGCGCGGCGCGCCAACGAGACCGGCACCGACCTCGCCGAGCAGCCGATCACCCCGGCGCAGGTCGCCCGGGTCACCGCGCTGGTCGCCGAGGGCAAGCTGAACGACAAGCTGGCCCGCCAGGTCATCGAGGCCGTGCTGGCCGGCGAGGGCGAGCCGGACGAGGTCGTCGCCGCACGCGGCCTGGCCGTCGTCTCGGACGACTCCGCGCTGGGCGCGGCCGTCGACCAGGCCATCGCGGAGAACGCCGCCATCGCCGACAAGATCCGTGACGGCAAGGTCGCCGCGGTCGGCGCCCTGGTCGGCGCGGTGATGAAGGCCACCCGCGGCCAGGCCGACGCGGCCCGCGTGAAGGACCTCATCCTGGAACGCCTCGGCGCAGCCTGAGTTCTGAGGCCTGAGGCCTGAGGCCTGAGGCCTGAGGCCTGAGTTCTGAGGCCTGAGTTCCGAGGCCTGAGGCCTAAGGCCCCTCCCGGCAGGTCCTTAGGCCGCCCGGCGCGGGCCGTAAGGCAGGAGAGCCCGTACCCACCCCCTCCCGGGGGCGGGTACGGGCTCTCGCGTTGCCCGCGGCCGGTGCTCTAAGGCCTTCGGTGCCCGGAAGATGCGGCAGGCTGCCGATGTGGTGCACCCCCCTGGGCGAGGAGGCTCCTACCCAGAGCGACACACCGGGAAGAGCCGAGGGGACACCATGATCGAGTACGAGTTGATCCAGCAGCGGGCCGTGGAACTGCGGACCCGGGCCGAGCGGGCACGGCTGGTACGGGAGGCCCGGGAGGCGCTGCCCGGCCGGGGCCGGCGGTTCGGCGGCCTGCTCGGCCGGCTGGGCGGGGCGGCGGGCCGGCCCGCCGGCGCCACCGAGCAGGGTCCGGTGACGGCCCGTCTGGGCGAATGCTGACGCTTCGGCACGAATCAGGTGCCGCTGCGAAGAATGAGGGGGAGGCCGCCGTCGGCGCCTCCCCCTCCGGCCGTCCGGGCACCGGGATAAGCACTCGGCCGGGCCCGGATCCCTATGGCATGCTCGGGCCCATGCAGCAGATATCGGTGAGTCCCGTCTTCGTCGGCCGAGGCCCCGAGATCACCGTGCTGGCCTCGGCGCTGCGCCGTGCGGGGGAGGGCAGGCCGCAGGCCGTCCTGATCGGCGGGGAGGCCGGCGTCGGCAAGACCCGGCTGCTGGAGGAGTTCCTGCAGCAGTCCTGTGAGGGGGCCGGCACCGACAGCGTGGTCAGCACGCTCGGCAGCTGCCCGGAGATCGGCGCCGAGGGCCTGCCGTACGCTCCGCTGGTCACCGCGCTGCGCCGGCTGCACCGCACGCTGGGCGCCGAACTGGAGGCCGCCGCCGCCGGGATGGAGGGCCATCTCGCCCGGCTGTTCCCCGACTTCGGCGAGCCCGACGGGGAGCCCAACGACGAGTACGGGCGGGCCCATCTCTTCGAGCACACCGCCCGGCTGTTCGAACGGCTCAGCGAGGACCGCACCCTGGTGCTCGCCCTGGAGGACCTGCACTGGTCCGACCGCTCGACCCGGGAGCTGCTCGCCTACCTGCTCCGCACCCTGCACCGGGCCCGCGTCCTGATCGTCGCCACCTACCGCACCGACGACCTGCACCGCCGTCACCCGCTGCGCCCCTTCCTGGTCGAACTGGAACGGCTGCGCACCGTGCAGCGCCTGGAGCTGGAGCGCTTCGGCCCCGGCGAGGTGGCCGAGCAGCTCGCCGGGATCCTCGGCACCGGCACCCCGGACCGCGAACTGGTCGACCGGATCCACCGCCGCTCCGAGGGCAACCCGTTCTTCGTCGAGGAGCTCGCCACCTCCATCCGGGAGGGCTGCGCGGCCGGGCTCACCGACTCCCTGCGCGACATCCTGCTCGTCCGCGTCGAGGCGCTGCCCGAGGACACCCAGCGGGTCGTGCGGATCGCCGCCGAGGGCGGCTCGTACGTCGAGCACTCGCTGCTCGCCGCCGTCCTCGACGACGGCGAGGAGGCCCTGATCGAGGCGCTGCGCACAGCCGTCGGCGCCAGCATCCTGCGCCCGGACACCGACGGGGACGGCTACCGGTTCCGGCACGCCCTGGTCCGCGAGGCGGTCTCCGACGACCTGCTGCCCGGCGAGCGCCACCGGATCAACCGCCGGTACGCCACCGTGCTGGCGGAGCAGCCCGCGCTGGTCTGCACCGCGGACCGGCCGGCCCGGCTGGCCAACTACTGGTACCACGCGCACGACAGCGCCCGCGCCCTGCCGAGCGCCCTGGACGCGGCCCGTGCCGCCCGCCGGCGCAACGCCTTCGCCGAGCAGCTGCGGATGCTGGAACGCGCCCTGGAGCTCTGGGACCAGGTCTCCGACGAAGTCCTGGAGAACACCCTGCGCCCGTACGACTGGGCCGAGACCTACCCGCCCTGCGGCTGCGGCACGGGCTCCCACGACGACGCGTCCTGCGAGCGGCTGCGGCTGGTCGACGTGCTCGCCGAGGCCGTCGTCGCGGCCCGCCGCAGCGGTGACCGCGAGCGCGGGCTGAGCCTCGCCAAACGGGCGCTGAAGCTGGTGGACGAGGAGCGCAGCCCGGCCCGCGCCGCCTGGTTCCGGATGTACCGCTCGCGGATGCTCGGCCACCTGAACCGGGCCGGCGACGAGGCCGAACTCGCCCATGCGCAGCGGCTGGTCGAGGGTCTGCGGCCGTCCGCCGTGCAGGCCGAGGTGTTCGCGCTGGGCGCGGCGTCCGGCATGCTCAAGAACCCCACCGAGGAGCACATCGCGCTGGCCGAGCGGGCGGTGGAGATCGCCCGCCAGGTCGGCGCGTCCGACGTCGAACAGCACGCGCTGATGACCCTCGGCACCATGCGCAGCGACCTGGAGGACGACCCCGAGGCGGGTGTGCGCCAGCTGGCCGGCGCGGTCGCGGCGACCAGGGCGGCGGCCGGCGCCCCGGACCTGCTGCTGCGCGGCCTCAACAACCTGGCCAGCCTGCTGAATTCACAGGGCCGCTCGCAGGAGGCGGCGGTCTTCGCCCGCGAGGGGCTGGAGGCCGCGGGCAACACCGGGCTGCTGCGCAACACCGGGGCCATCCTGACCGGCAACCTCGCCGAGGCGCTGATCGCCACCGGCCGTGCGGACGAGGCCGCCGAGCTGCTCGCGGCCGCCGAGGCCGAGCGGCCGACCGGCACCCACGCCGAGTTCCTGGACCGGGTGCGCGGCGACCTCGCCCTGATGCGCGGCGACCTGCCGGCCGCCACCCGGCTGCTGGCCCGGGCCCGTTCGGCGCACCGGGTCTGCCAGTTGCAGCACCTGGTGCCGCTCGCCGTGCTGGCGATCCAGGTCGCCGAGCGGGCCGGCCGCCCGCTCGACGCCAGGGCCGAACTGCTCGACATCCTGGATGGTGAACGCCCTTGCCGGGGTGAGTCGTTGCTGCTGCCGCTGCTCGCCGCCGGCGCCCGGGTGGAGGCCGACGCGCGGGGGTTGCCGGCTGTCGATCCGGGCCGCCCCCAGGTGCTGGCCCGGATCGCCGCCGCGGCGGCCGGGCTGTCGCCCAAGGTGCCGCTGCAGGTCGGCTGGGCCCGGCTGCTGGAGGCCGAACTCGCCCGCGCCGAGGGCGCCGACACGCCCGGGCACTGGGCGGCGGCGCTGGACCCGCTGCGAGCGACCGGCCTGCCGTACCCCCTGGTGCTCGCCCTGCTCCGGGCGGCCGCCGCCGAGGCCGCCGCCGGGCACCGGGACGCGGCGGCCGACCTGCTGCGGGAGGCCGGTGACCTGGCCCGCACGCGGGGGGACCGCCACCTGCTGGGTGAGATCGGGGCGCTCGCCGCCCGCGCCGGGATCGACCGCGCGGGCGCGGCCGCCCCGGTGCGCCCCGCGCCCGCTCCGGCGGCCGTCGAGACCCTCGGCCTCACCCCCAGGGAGCGGGACGTCCTGCGGCTGCTGACGCTCGGCCGGACCAACCGGCAGATCGCCGAGGAGCTCTTCATCTCCCCGAAGACCGCGAGCGTGCACGTCTCCAACATCCTCGCCAAGCTGGCGGTGACCGGCCGGGGCGAGGCCGCCGCGGTGGCCCACCGGCTGCGGCTCTTCCCGGACGCGCCGACGCCGGTCGCCGGCTGAGGCACGCCGGGGGCGGTCGGTCACGGCCTCCGTGCTCCCGTGCGCGCCGCGTGAGCCCCCTGGCGGGCGCCGCCGCCGAATGGGGTGGATACGCCCGGAACGAACCCGTTTTCCCGGCCACCGGCCATTACTCTAAGTTCAATGTATGTCTCGTTGAGTGACCGAAGTGGTGTAGTGTCCCGGTTGGGAACATCGGTGCGGCGCGGCGGTCCGAGGGCCGCCCGGACCCAGGGCCAGTGCCCCGGCGGGGTGCCGGGCCGTACCGGGCCGCCGGTGCCCCGTGGCCACACCGGTCGGCGGCGCGGCCCACACCCGGGCGCCGCCAGGCCCCGGGCGGCCGGAGGGGGAGATGTCGAGTGAGCTCCACCGATGAGGTGCTGCCCGGACCGGAGGGGCCCGGCTCCCCGCCGTGCGACCCGCCGCACGCGTTACTGCCGGCCGCCGCACCGCCCACCGCGGAGCCGCCCGCAGACGCCGCCGCCCCGGCCGTCCCGCCGCCCGCCCGCCGCCCGCTCCGGCGCCTGCGGTGCAGCCCGCGCCTGCCCGGCACGCTGCTCGTCGCCGTCTGCCTGGCGTACGCACTGGGCGCCGCCCTCGGCTGGGGCACCCCCGGGCTCGCGCTGTTCATGGGCGACTTCGGCCTCGCCGCCGCCGCGCTCGCGGCAGCCCTCTCCTGCCTGGTGCACGGCTGCACCGTCAGCGGCCACCTCCGCCAGGCCTGGCTGCTGTTCGGCCTGTCCTCCGCCACGGTGGCCTTCGGCAACGGCGCCTGGGGCTGGTACGAGGTGGTGCTCGACGCGCCCATCCCCGCGGACTCCTGCGCCGACCTCGCCTTCCTGCTGTTCGCCCCGCTCGCCATCACCGGCCTGCTGGTGCTCGCCCAGCGCCCCCGTACGGCGGCCGGCTGGGTCTACCTGGTGCTCGACGGCTGGCTGGTGGCCGGCTCCCTGTTCACGCTCAGCTGGAGCCTGGCGCTCGGCCGCACCGCCCAGGGCGAGAGCGGCGACCCGCTGCGCCTGGCCCTCGGGCTGGCCTACCCGGTCCTTGACATCCTGCTGGTCAGCCTGGTGGTGGGGCTGCGCTTCCGCAGCCGCGACGGCAACCGGGCGGCCGTGCACACCGCGATGGTGGGCCTGGCCGTCACCGTGGTCTGCGACGCCCTGTTCACCTCGCCCGAGCTGCGCAGCAGCTACCACTCGGGCGAACTGCTGGACGCGGGCTGGTTCGCCGGCAGCCTGCTGCTGGCCTGGGCGCCGTGGTCGCCGCGCTGGCGCCGGCCGAGCCGCGAGCACCCGTCGGCGGCGGGCGCCCCGCTGCGCCGGGTGTCCACCACGTTCAGCGCGCTCACCCCGTACGTGGCCGCGGCCGTCTGCACGGCGGGCATCCTCTACAACGCGCTCGGCGGGCACGCGCTGGACCGGGTGGTGGCCGCCGCCGCCTGCACGGTCGGGCTGGCGCTGATCCTGCGGCAGGGCGTGATGCTGCTGGACAACCTCTCGCTGGCCCAGGAGCTGGCCCAGAAGGAGGCGCACTTCCGCTCCCTGGTGCAGGGCTCCAGCGACGTCATCATGATCGCCGGGGCGAACGGCGTGCTCTCGTACGTCAGCCCGGCCGCCCTGCGGGTCTACAACCGGGACCCGGCCGAGCTGGTCGGCGGCAACCTGCTCAACCTCGTCCACCCCGAGGACGTCGACCGGGTGCTGCTGGAGGTCCGCCGGCTGCTCGTGAAGTGCCAGCACCAGGCCCACCGCAGCCCCGGCACGGCGGAGCCGTCCGCCCGGGTGGAGTGCCGGATCCGCTCCGGGAACGGCGAGTGGCTGCACGTGGAGTCGACCGTCAACCGCTACCGCGAGGGCCTGATCCTCAACAGCCGGGACGTCACCGAGCGGGTCCGGCTCCAGGCCCAGCTCCAGCACAACGCCTTCCACGACCCGCTCACCGACCTCCCCAACCGGGCGCTGTTCGCCCAGCGGGTGCGCGGCGCCCTCGGCGAGCGCGGCGAGGACCGCCCGCGCGGGCCGCGCGACCCGGGCCTGTCCACCGTCGCGGTGCTCTTCCTCGACCTGGACGGCTTCAAGGCGGTCAACGACAGTGCCGGGCACCAGGTCGGCGACGAGCTGCTGGTGCAGGCCGCCCGCCGGCTGCAGGGCGTGGTCCGGGCCGGTGACACCGTCGCGCGCTTCGGCGGCGACGAGTTCGCCGCCCTGGTGTGCGGGCGGCTCGGCCGCCACCAGGTGCAGGAGCTGGCCGAGCGGCTGCGCTCCGCGCTCTCCGAGCCGTACTGGATCGGCGGCGCCGAACTGGGCGTCGCGGCGAGCATCGGCATCGCCTTCGCCACCCCCTCGCCGGAGTCCTGCGCGGATCCGAAGGCCGCCACCGACGAGCTGATGCGCAACGCCGACCTCGCGATGTACCGGGCGAAGTCCGAGGGCAAGGGCCGGGTGGTGCTGTACTCACCCGGCATGCGGGCCGACCGGGAGCGCCGCACCGAGCTGGAGGAGCGGCTGCGGGTCGCGGTCCGAGAGGGCAGCTTCGCGCTGCTGCACCAGCCCGTGGTGGACCTCACCACCGGCGCCGTCGCGCTGGTCGAGGCGCAGGCCCGCTGGCGTTCCGCGCAGGGCCTGCTGCTGACGCCCGCCGAGTTCCTGCGCACCGTCGAGCAGGGCGACGGGGCGACCAGGTTCTCCCGCTGGCTGGTGCACGAGGTGGTGTCGGCGGCCGCGCTGCGCAGTGCGCCGCAGGCCCGCCCGAGAACGGCGGCCGTTCCCGTCTCGGTGCGGCTGTCCGCGGAGCGGCTCTGCGCTCCCGGGATGTACGAGACGATCGCGGCGGCGCTGCGGGAGACCGGCCTGCCCGCCACCCAGCTGGTGATCGAGGTCGCCAGAACGGGGCCGGACTCCACGGCGGACGAACTCGGGCGGCGGCTGGCCGCGCTGCGCCGGCTCGGCGTGTCCACGGCGGTCGCCGGCTTCGGGGCCGGCAGCGGTTCGCTCGGCACGCTGGCCCGGCTCCCGTTCGACGCGCTCAAGCTGGACCGCACCCTCGTGCAGGATCTCGCCGAGTCGGCACTCAGCCGCGCGCTGGCCGGCCACGCCCTGCGGCTGGGCCGGGACCTCGGCCTGGTCACCGCCGCCGAGGGGGTGGACCTGCCGCGCCAGGTCGCCATGCTGCAGGAGCTCGGCTGCCGCCAGGGGCAGGGGACGGCCTTCGCCCAGCCGCTGGAGGAGCAGCGCCTGCGCCGGGCGCTGGGGCGCCGCGTGTACCCGCTGCCGCGGCCGGCGGGCACCCTCTCGGCCCGCCGCGCCTTCACCGCCCCGGACGCCCGATCGGGTGGCCGTACGGAGCCTGGGCCGGTACGTGTCGTACATCACCGCGGTGCCTCCGACCTGCCGGAACGCCGTCCGGCCGGTGGTCCGGGGCATGGTCCGCATGGTGAGACCGCCGTCCCACCCGCTTGACACTCCACACCGCGCGGGAGGAAGGTCGTTGCCATGCGCACCCGAATTCTCGTACTTGGCGGGCGCGTCGGCTGAGCGGGTTTCGATGTCCCGCTTGTGACAGACCGACGCGCCACCCCTCGCATGCCCTGGGCACGAGGGGTTTTTTGTTGCACTGACACCTGTTGCACCAATGCTGTTCGAACACTGCAAGACCACTGGCCCCAACGCCTTCCCCTCCCACTCCAGGGGGAACGGGCGGAGGATTGGGGCAGAGCCGGCGACCGGCCCACCCAGGCAGCCCTCCCCACTGGCGGGGGGCCCACCGCCCGGGCCGGCAGAACCCGAGAAGAGACAGGCAGATGACTGAGCACGCCGCATCCCCCCGCCGTGGGGACACCCCGGCCGCCCACGCACCGGGTCCCCAGAGTGTCGTCGAGACCATGACCGGCGCGCAGTCGCTCATCCGCTCGCTGGAGGCCGTAGGCGCGGACACCGTCTTCGGGATCCCGGGCGGGGCCATCCTTCCCGCGTACGACCCGCTGATGGACTCGCAGAAGGTCCGTCACATCCTGGTCCGGCACGAGCAGGGCGCCGGCCACGCCGCCACCGGCTACGCGCAGGCCACCGGCCGGGTCGGCGTCTGCATGGCGACCTCGGGCCCGGGTGCGACCAACCTGGTCACCCCGATCGCCGACGCCTACATGGACTCCGTCGCGATGGTCGCGATCACCGGCCAGGTCGCCTCCAAGGCGATCGGCACGGACGCCTTCCAGGAGGCGGACATCTGCGGCATCACGATGCCGATCACCAAGCACAACTTCCTGGTGACCGACCCGTCCGAGATCCCCCGGGTGATCGCCGAGGCGTTCCACATCGCCGCCACCGGCCGCCCCGGCCCGGTCCTGGTCGACATCGCCAAGGACGCCCTGCAGGCCACCACGACCTTCCGCTGGCCGGTCGAGACCTCGCTGCCCGGCTACCGTCCGGTCACCAAGCCGCACGCCAAGCAGATCCGCGAGGCCGCCAGGATGCTGGTCGGCGCGAAGAAGCCGGTGCTCTACGTCGGCGGTGGCGTGATCAAGGCGAACGCCACGGCCGAGCTGCGGATCCTCGCCGAGCTGACCGGCGCCCCGGTCGTCACCACGCTGATGGCGCTCGGCTCGTTCCCCGACAGCCACCCGCAGCACCTCGGCATGCCCGGCATGCACGGCAGCGTGCCCGCCGTCACCGCCCTGCAGAAGGCGGATCTGCTCTTCACCCTCGGCGCCCGCTTCGACGACCGCGTCACCGGCAAGCTGGACAGCTTCGCCCCGTACGCCAAGGTCGTGCACGCCGACATCGACCCGGCCGAGATCGGCAAGAACCGCCCGGTCGACGTGCCGATCGTCGGCGACGCCCGCGAGGTGCTGGCCGACCTGATCGTCGCCGTCCAGGCCGAGTTCGACGCCGGTCACAAGACCGAGTACACCGACTGGTGGGTCCGGCTCAACGAGTGGAAGACCACCTACCCGCTGGGCTACGAGCCCGCCCCGGCCGGCGGGCTCGCCCCGCAGCAGGTCATCGAGCGGATCGGGCAGCTGGTCGGCCCGGACGCGATCTACGCGGCGGGCGTCGGCCAGCACCAGATGTGGGCCTCGCAGTTCATCAGCTACGAGAAGCCGGCCACCTGGCTGAACTCGGGCGGCGCGGGCACCATGGGCTACGCCGTGCCGGCCGCGATGGGCGCCAAGGCGGGCCGGCCGGAGACCGCGGTCTGGGCGATCGACGGCGACGGCTGCTTCCAGATGACCAACCAGGAACTGGTCACCTGCGCGCTGAACAACATCCCGATCAAGGTCGCCGTCATCAACAACGGCTCGCTCGGGATGGTCCGCCAGTGGCAGACCCTGTTCTACAACCAGCGCTACTCCAACACGGTGCTGCACTCCGGCCCGGAGCACGACGGCATCGCGGCCCCCGCCCAGGGCACCCGCATCCCGGACTTCGTGCTGCTGGCCGAGGCCATGGGCTGCGTCGGCCTGCGCTGCGAGCGCCCGGAGGACCTCGACGCGGTCATCAAGCAGGCCATGGAGATCAACGACCGCCCGGTCGTGATCGACTTCATCGTGCACCAGGACGCCATGGTCTGGCCGATGGTCGCGGCCGGCACCAGCAACGACGAGATCCTCGCCGCCCGGGACGTGCGCCCGGACTTCGGCGACGACCTCGACTGACCTCCGACCACCAGCATCAGAGAGAGCTACGAAATGTCCAAGCACACCCTCTCCGTCCTGGTCGAGAACAAGCCCGGCGTGCTCGCCCGCATCGCCGCCCTGTTCTCCCGTCGGGGTTTCAACATCGACTCCCTCGCCGTCGGCCCGACCGAGCACCCGGACATCTCCCGGATGACCATCGTGGTCAACGTCGAGGACCTCCCGCTGGAGCAGGTCACCAAGCAGCTCAACAAGCTGGTCAACGTGATAAAGATCGTCGAGCTCGACCAGTCCGCTGCGATCCAGCGGGAACTGGTGCTGGTGAAGGTCCGCGCCGACAACGACTCCCGGTCGCAGATCGTCGAGATCGTCCAGCTGTTCCGGGCCAAGACGGTCGACGTGTCGCCCGATGCGGTGACGATCGAGGCCACCGGCAGTTCCGACAAGCTGGAGGCGATGCTCCGGATGCTGGAGCCCTTCGGCATCAAGGAACTCGTGCAGTCCGGCATGGTGGCCATCGGGCGCGGCGCCCGTTCGATCACCGACCGCTCGCTGCGCGCCCTCGACCGCAGCGCGTAGCGACGCCGGGCCGCCGCGACGCGGCCCGTCTCACCACCTGAAGCAACGCCCCACACCACCGCCGGGTCCACGTACCGTGGGTACCGCACCCCCCGGCATCACCATCACGCAAGGAGATGTGCCCCCGTGGCCGAGCTGTTCTACGAAGACGACGCCGACCTGTCCATCATCCAGGGCCGCAAGGTCGCGGTCATCGGCTACGGCAGCCAGGGCCACGCCCACGCGCTGTCGCTGCGCGACTCGGGCGTGGACGTCCGTGTCGGCCTCCTGGAGGGCTCGAAGTCCCGCGCCAAGGCGGAGGAGGCCGGCCTGCGCGTCGTCTCCCCGTCCGAGGCCGCGGCCGAGGCCGACGTCATCATGATCCTGGTGCCGGACCCGATCCAGGGCGACGTGTACAAGGAGGCCATCGAGCCGAACCTGAAGGCGGGCGACGCCCTCTTCTTCGGCCACGGCCTCAACATCCGCTTCGGCTTCATCACCCCGCCGGCCGACGTCGACGTCTGCATGGTCGCCCCGAAGGGCCCGGGCCACCTGGTTCGCCGCCAGTACGTCGAGGGCCGCGGTGTCCCCGCGATCGTCGCCGTCGAGCAGGACGCCACCGGCAAGGGCCTGGAGCTGGCGCTCTCGTACGCCAAGGGCATCGGCGCCACCAAGGCCGGCGTCATCAAGACCACCTTCACCGAGGAGACCGAGACCGACCTGTTCGGTGAGCAGGCCGTCCTCTGCGGTGGCACCGCCGCCCTGGTCAAGGCCGGTTTCGAGACCCTGGTCGAGGCCGGCTACCAGCCGGAGATCGCCTACTTCGAGTGCCTGCACGAGCTGAAGCTCATCGTCGACCTCATGTACGAGGGCGGCCTGGAGAAGATGCGCTGGTCCGTCTCGGAGACCGCCGAGTGGGGCGACTACGTCACCGGCCCGCGCATCATCACCGCCGACACCAAGGCCGAGATGAAGAAGGTCCTCGCCGAGATCCAGGACGGCACCTTCGCCAACACCTGGATCGCCGAGTACAAGGCCGGCCTGCCGAAGTACAACGAGTACAAGAGCGCCGACTCCGAGCACCTGCTGGAGACCACCGGCAAGAAGCTCCGCAAGCTGATGAGCTGGGTCAAGGAAGAGGCGTAAGTCTCAGGATGGGGCAGGTCCGGACGATTCGGTCGTCATCGGGCCTGCCCCGTCTGTACATCCTGGCTGCTCCCGTGCGGGTGATTTCGCCGTACGGGAGCAGCCGCCTCCCTCGCCCGTCGATACACTTCCGAGTGCGCGTCAGGCCCACAGCGTCGTGCGTCTATCTACGCGGCATGCCACCTTCCCCCGCTGGTCACGCCACCTTCGTGCCATGGACCGGGGAGAACCGGACAGTTAAGGACACACTGTCGTGAGCACTGTGACATCCAAAAGCGCCGTCGTCCTGATCGCCGAGGAGCTGTCGCCCGCCACCGTTGACGCACTGGGCCCGGACTTCGAGATCCGCCACTGCAACGGGGCCGACCGCGCCGAACTGCTCGCCGCCATCGTCGATGTGGACGCGATCCTCATCCGCAGCGCCACCAAGGTCGACGCCGAGGCCCTGGCGGTCGCCAAGAAGCTGAAGGTCGTCGCCCGCGCCGGGGTCGGCCTGGACAACGTCGACGTCGCCGCCTCCACCAAGGCCGGCGTGATGGTCGTCAACGCGCCGACCTCCAACATCGTCACCGCCGCCGAGCTCGCCTGCGGTCTGCTGATCGCCAGCGCCCGGCACATCGCGCCCGCCAACGCCGCGCTCAAGCAGGGCGAGTGGAAGCGCAACAAGTACACCGGCGTCGAGCTGAGCGAGAAGACCCTCGGCGTCGTCGGCCTCGGCCGGATCGGCGTGCTGGTCGCCCAGCGGATGTCCGCCTTCGGCATGAAGATCGTCGCGTACGACCCCTACATCCAGGCCGCCCGCGCGGCCCAGATGGGCGTCAAGCTGCTCACGCTGGAGGAGCTGCTGGAGGTCTCGGACTTCATCACCGTCCACCTCCCGAAGACCCCCGAGACCATCGGCCTGATCGGCGACGAGGCGCTGCACAAGGTCAAGCCGACCGTGCGCATCGTCAACGCGGCCCGTGGCGGCATCGTGGACGAGGCGGCGCTCGCCAGCGCGCTGCGCGACGGCCGGGTGGCCGGCGCCGGCCTGGACGTGTACGCCAAGGAGCCCTGCACGGACTCCCCGCTGTTCGCGTTCGACAACGTGGTCGCCACCCCGCACCTGGGCGCCTCGACCGACGAGGCGCAGGAGAAGGCCGGCATCGCCGTCGCCAAGTCCGTCCGCCTGGCCCTGGCCGGCGAGCTCGTACCGGACGCCGTGAACGTCCAGGGCGGCGTGATCGCCGAGGACGTGCGCCCGGGCCTGCCGCTCGCCGAGAAGCTCGGCCGGATCTTCACCGCGCTGGCCGGCGAGGTCGCCGTCCGCCTGGACGTCGAGGTCCGCGGCGAGATCACCCAGCATGACGTGAAGGTGCTCGAACTGTCCGCGCTCAAGGGCGTGTTCGAGGACGTCGTGGCCGAGACGGTCAGCTACGTCAACGCCCCGCTGTTCGCGCAGGAGCGCGGCGTCGAGGTCCGCCTGACGACCAGCAGCGAGAGCCCCGAGCACCGCAACGTCATCACGGTGCGCGGCACGCTCGCCGACGGCGGCGAGATCGCCATCTCGGGCACGCTGTCCGGCCCGAAGCAGATCCAGAAGATCGTCGGCGTGGACGCCTTCGACGTCGACGTGGCCCTCACCGACCACATGGCCTTCTTCAAGTACGAGGACCGCCCCGGCGTGGTCGGCATCCTCGGCCGCCACCTGGGCGACGCGGGCATCAACATCGCGGGCATGCAGGTCGCCCGGGACGGCGAGGGCGCGCTGGCCTCCATCACCGTCGACAGCCAGATCCCGCAGGAGATCCTGTCGGCGATCGCCGCCGAGATCGGCGCCAAGTTCGCCCGCTCGGTCGACCTTCGCTGATCCCCGCACGCCGTGCAGCGGCCCTCCCGTCCTCGTGACGGGAGGGCCGCTGTCGTTACCGCTGTCGTTGCTGCCGTCGTCGCCGCAGGAGTTGTCACCGGCGTTGTCGCAGTCGTGCCCGCAGGGGCCGGTGGGGCGGGAGTGGCGGTCCCATCTCAGATAGTAGGAAATCCAAGTAGTTGTGCAGACAGCGACGGGTGGGGCGTCGTACCGTGGAAGAGCCATCCGGACAGCCACCCCCGGCACCAACCTCGCGGTCGGGGCGAGTGGGCCCGTATGTGCCGTACGCACCAAGGCAGGCGATCCCTGACCGGCGTACCAACGTCCCCTCCCTCAGCACCTGCGCGTGCACTGAACCGAGGAGCCCGGTATGCCTCCGATCGCAGACCTGCTCACGCACCGTGACCACCGAGACCACCGCGCCGCCCAGTCGGCCGCCTCGCCCGCACCGCGCCGGCGGCGCCGTGCCGAGCCCAACCCCTTCGCCTCCGCCGCCCTCCAGCGGGCGCTGGACCGCCGCGACAACGGCGGCGCCACCGGCCACCTCGGCTGATCGCCCGGTCGGGGCCGGGCCGGGCCGACAGGGCCGAATGCCTGACGTGTTGTCACTCCGGAGAGTGCAAGTGGCGCCCGTACGAGGGACGTTGCTCGCACTCTCCGGCGCGATGATCGTAATTTGAGCCCTCTCGGAGGGGTGATCGACGGCCGCACGGGGCGGACGTCAGCGAAACGTGTGCGGATCAGTCCACCCCCGCCGGGGGAGAGGGCCCTGTGCTCGACCGTCCAGCACCCAAGCAATCCGTCCGCCGCCCGCTCGGCAGACCCACCGTCGCCGGTATCGGCCGGGCCGGCGCCGCCCTCGCCCTGCTGGCCTGGCCGGTCACCCTCGGCGCCGCCCCGGCCGCCGGGGCGGGCACCGACCCGCCGGGCGGCACCCGGGCCGGGGCCACCGGCCCCGTCAGCGTCCTGCTGGAACTCGGCACCGAGGCCGCCGCCCCCGCCTGGCAGCGGGCCGGAGCCGAAGCCCGCCGCGCCCTGCGCCCGCCCGAGGCGGTGCGCGAGGAGGCCGCGCGGGCCGGCGCCCGGCAGCGGGCCACGGCCGCCGACGCCCTGGACACGCTGGCGCAGGCCGTCCACCGGGCCGCCCCCACGGCCCGGGAGCTCTACCGGACCCAGGCCCTGCTCACCGGCCTGGCCGTCACCGCGCCCGCCGCGGACCTGCCCGCCCTGCGGGCCCTGCCCGGCGTCCGGACGGTGCACCCGATCGCGCGCAAGGAGCGGGTCAACTCGTACGCCGCCCAGCTCACCGGCGCGCCGGCCGTCTGGTCGGGCGCCGGCGCCGGGTCCGACTCCGCCGACGCGCCGAACACCGGTGCGGGCGTCCGGATCGGCATCATCGACAGCGGCATCGACTACACCCACGCCGACTTCGGCGGCCCCGGCACCGAGGAGGCGTTCCGGGCGGTGGACGGATCGAAGCCCGCACCCCCGGGCCTCTTCCCCACCGCGAAGGTGGCCGGCGGCCGGGACCTGGTCGGCGACGACTACAACCCCGACCCGTCCTCCCCGCACTTCCAGCCCGACCCGCACCCCGACGCCAACCCGATCGACTGCGCCCTCAACGGCCACGGCACCCACGTCGCCGGCACCGCCGCCGGGCTCGGCGTCGGCGCCGACGGCCGGACGTACACCGGGCCCTACCACCCGGGCCTGGACCCGGCCGGCTTCCGGGTCGGCCCCGGCACCGCCCCGGGAGCCCAGCTCTACGCGATCCGGGTGTTCGGCTGCGACGGCTCCACCGACCAGCTGACCCGCGCCCTCGACCTGGCCGCCGACCCGGACGGCGACGGCGACCTCACCGACCGCCTGGACATCGTCAACCTCTCGCTCGGCAGCCGCTTCGGCAACACCGACGACGCCGACGCGGTCGCCGCCGACCACCTGTCCGCGCTCGGCACGCTGGTGGTCGCCTCGGCCGGCAACGAGGGCGACGTCTACGGCATCGGCGGCAGCCCCGGCACCGCCCCGCGCGCCCTCACCGTCGCGGCCTCCGTCGACCCGCACAGCGACGCGGACGGCCTGCGGGTGCTCGCCCCCGAGGCACTGGCGGGCCTCGTCCCCGGGCACTGGAGCTCCAAGTACCGGGACTGGGACACCAGGGACGTCACCGGCGAGCTCGCCCTCCCCGCCGGCCAGCAGGACGGCTGCACCGCCTTCGACGAGGCCGACCGGGCCCGCCTCACCGGCCGGATCGCCCTGCTCGGCTGGCAGACCAGGGAGTCCGAGCGGGCCTGCGGCTCCGCGCCGCGCGCCGACCACGCCGCGGACGCGGGCGCGATCGGCGTGATCTTCGCCGCCGTGGACGACCACCTCGCCGAGATCGCCGGCAACGACCGGATCCCGGCGGTGCTGCTGGCCCGCGCCGACGGGCAGAGGCTCCGGGACGGCGCCGCCGCGGGCCCCGTCCGGGTCCGGCTCGCCGAGCCCGGCAACGCCCTGCACGGCGTGGTCGCGCAGGACCAGCCGCAGCGCACCGACACCCTCACCGACTTCACCTCGCGCGGCATCGGCGTCCCGGGCGTGGTCAAGCCGGACCTCGCGGCGCCCGGTGAGACCATCTGGTCCGCCAAGGCCGGCAGCGGCGCGGGCGGCATGCGCGAGAGCGGTACGTCGATGGCCGCACCGCACGCGGCCGGGCTGGCCGCGCTCGTCCGCGCGGCGCACCCCGGCTGGAGCGTCGAGCAGGTCAAGGCGGCGCTGATGAACACCGCCACCGACACCTGGCTCGGCGACGACCGCTCCGGCCCGGCGTACGGGCCGGAGCGCACCGGCGCGGGCCGGGCCCGGGTGGATCTGGCGGTCCGCACCCCGGCCGTCGCGTACGCGGCGGGGGAGGGCGCGGTCGAGGGCGCGGTGGGCGTCTCGTTCGGCCCGGTGCCGGTCTCCGGGCCGCTGGCGCTCACCCGCGAGGTCGAGGTCCGCAACCTCTCGGACGCCGCGCTGGCCTACCGCACCGGCTACCGGGCGGCGACCGGGATCCCCGGCGCCGACTTCCGGCCGAGCCCCGAGCGGGTCACCGTCCCGGCGGGCGGGACGGCGCGCGTCACGGTCACCCTGGCCGTCCCCGGCGAGCTGGACCGGGCGCTGGACCCGACCACCGACACCATGCAGGGCGGCCACGCCCGCAGCTACCGCGGCGAACTGTCCGGGCTGCTGCTGCTGACCCCCGAAGAGCCCGGATCGCCCGAGCTCCGGGTGCCGCTGCACGCCGCACCCCGCCCGGCCTCCGACATCGCCGCCGCCGTCCAGGCCCGGCTGTCGCAGTCCGCCACCCTGCTGGCCCTGCGCGGCACCGCCGCCCCCGCCCCGGGCGGCGGCCTGGTCAGCGCGTTCGCCCTCGGCGGCGAGGCGGAGCGCTGGCCGGACTGCCCCGCCGAGGCGCTCTGCGTCGACCGCCCCGGCGACCGGGCGGCCAACCTGCGCGCGGCCGGCGCCGCCACCGACACCCCGGCGCTGGCGGGCAGCGCAGCCGACCGGCTGGCCGGCGGCACCCTCTACCTGGCCGCGAACCTGTGGGCCCCCGCCGTCACCCCGGTCGGCGTCCACGCCGTCCGGGCCTCGCTGGACACCGACGGGGACGGCGCCACCGACGCCGTCGTCTCGGCCGACCGGCTGCGCGGCAGCGACGTGCTGGTGGCCAGGACCTTCGACGCCCGTACCGGCCGGGAACTGGACGTCCAGCCGCTGAACGCCCGCTGGGGCGACACCGACACCGACCTGCTGGACAGCGACACCGTCGTCCTGCCGGTCCGCCTCGCCGTCCTGCCCGGACTGCGGGAGGGGGCCTCGGTGGTCCGCTACGCGCTCTGGACGGGCCTGGCCGGGCCGGGCCTGCCCGACGTCGCCGAGGCGTTCGCCTCGATCGGCCTGGAGGACTCCCGCCCCACCGTCGCCCTCGACGTGCTGCACCCGGCGCTGGACGTCCGCGACGGCATCGGCGGCCCGGCCGCCCTGCTCGCGCCCGAACGGCCCAGCGGCGTCCTGGAGGTCCGCCGGGCCACCGCCGACCGCACCCGCCTGCTGCTCGTCCACCACCTCAACCCGGACGGCCGGCGGGCCCAGATCGTCACCCTCGGCTGAGCCCCGCCGCCGCGCTCACGGCCGGCCCGGTGCCATCCGCCTCACGCGGACGGCGCCGGGCCGGCCGCCTTCCGCCTCCGGGCCCCCGGCGCCCGTTTGACGGGCCGCCGCCGGGGCCAGTGGGTGGCGGTCACCAGCGCCACCACGCCCGCCGCGGCCGAGCCCAGCACCAGCCCGGGGGCCAGCCCCGGCGAGCGGTAGGAGCAGGACACCCGGCCGGCACCGGCGCCCAGCGGCACCCCGATCAGGCCGAGCACGGGCAGCGGCGCCGCGTACGGGCCGCCGGCCGAGCACACCCAGCCCCGGACGGCCGGTACCGAGAGCACGGCGGTACCGGTGCTGCCCGCCGGGAGCACGGCGCTGATGCTGTGCCCGCCCGCGGTGACGCCGGATCCGCCGGTCGCGGTCAGCCGCTGCACGGCGGCGTCGAACGCGTCCGCCCGCAGGCAGCCGACCGGCCGGGCCGGGATCTGCGCGGCGGCGTCCGTCCGCAGCAGCAGCTCGACCCGCCCGTCGGCGGGCACAGGGCCCAGCAGCCGGACCCCGACGGCCGTGGAGGGCTGCGAGCCGTCGCTGCGGAACGTGCTGCCGAGCGCCGAGACGGTGCCGTGGAACCACAGGCTGTGGACGTACGCCGTGCTGCCCGGCGGGCACGATCCGGCGAGGACGGATCCGGCCGAACCGGGCGGGGTGGCGGGCACCGACCAGCCGCTGCTGCCGTGCAGGGCCGGGGCCGGCCCGCCGGCCGGGGCGAGTTCCGGGACGTCGTACACCGGGCCGCCGAGCAGGCTGCCCCGCCGGGCCCAGACCGAGGAGATGTCCGGCGCCCCGGCCGGCAGCACGGTGACCAGCGGCAGGGCGGTGGCCCGGCGGGCGGTGAAGCCGTCCGGCGGCGGACCGTCCGCCAGGTAGGTGGTGACACCGAACAGGGCGCGCCCGACCGGATCGTCCGGGCCGACCACCTGCCCGCCGCCGTGCGTCCACCCCGCACCGAGGTCGTGCAGGGTCTGCGCGACGTCCGCCGGGAGGCCGGCCGAGGCGTACGCCCCGCCCTCGCCGCCCAGCAGCAGCGGGTCGTTCGCGGTGAAGGCGTGCGGCCCCGGGTCCGTCCGGCTGCGCGGCCAGTCCTCCGCGGCCCGGATCACCCGGTGGGCGGCCTCCCGGGCACCGGCTCTCGTGGGCACCGTCCCCAGGTGACCGGTCGTCGCGTACGCCGACCAGACGGCCCCGCCGAACACCGCACCGGCCAGCCCGGCGGCCACCCAGGCGCTCGCCCGCCGCCGGGTGTGCAGCCGCTCCAGCGCCCACAGTGCGGCCACCACCACGGCGGCGCCGGCCGGCGTCCCCAGCCAGGCCGTCGCCCGCAGCGCGCCCTGCGCCTGGGCGAGGGCGGCGAGCAGCAGCACCAGGCCCGCCCCGCCCAGCAGGCTCAGCGGATCCGGCCGGTGCGAGAGCGACACCCAGGCGGCCATCACCAGCAGCCCGCTGAGCACGAACGCCACCCGGTACGGCCCGCCCGCCGGGAGCGGCAGGCCGTGCCAGAGCAGGACGTCCGGCTTCCAGAACAGGCTCACCCCCGCCAGCGCGGGCAGCGTGCACCAGGCCACCCGCTCCCGCACCCGCACCCGCCGGTTGAACGGGAGGCCCGCCGCCAGCAGCAGGCCGAGCATCCCCACCGCGACGTCCGGCAGCTGCGCCCCCCAGTGGCCGCCCGGCAGCAGCTGGGCGAGCTGCGCGACCGGGCCCGGTACCGGCTGCGGCGGGACGAGCTGGGCGGGCTGCGCGTCCTGGGCGGCCGTCACGGTGACGAACAGCACCGGCGAGGCGATCAGCCCCCCGACCGTGGCCGCCGTCACCGCCCGCCCGGTCACCCGCAGCCAGGCCCGCGCGCCCGGCCGGGCGACCACCAGCCGCACCAGCAGCACCAGCCCGGCGGCGACCGTGGCCATCACCGCCGTGTAGAGACTGCCGACCCAGGCCACCGCCACGCAGACGGTGCCCGGCACCCAGCGCCGCTCGTGCAGGCACCAGTCCCCGGCCAGGCAGAGCAGCGGCAGCGACACCAGCCCCCACAGCCACGCCGGATCGGCCGCGCCGTCGGCCGTCGCCCACGCGCAGACCCCGTACCCGACCGCGAGCAGCGCCCGCAGCAGCGGCGGCCCGGGGTGCAGCCGCCCGAGCACGTACGTCATCAGGGCGGCGCCGAGCCCGATGGTGAGCAGCGTCGCCAGGAACACCGCGAGCGCGGCCGACGAGCGGGGGAGCAGGCCCACCAGGAGCGAGAAGGGGTTCGTCAGGTCGGCCACGAGATCCGGCAGGAAGGGCGTGCCGAAGCCGCTGCCCCAGTTGAACAGCAGATCACCGCTGGTCTCCCCGTGCAGCAGGTCCCACAGGTGGGTGTGCATCGGCACCGCGACATCCGTCAGGGCGCCCGCCGGGGACCGGCCGCCGAACGGAGCCGTCCCGCGCACCGCCGCCGCCAGCGAGTACGCGCCTGCGGCCAGCACCGCCGCGATCCCGGCCGCCCCGGCCTCCCGGCGGCGGGTGGTGGTCTCGCTCACTGCGCAGGGTCCGTTCTGCGAGGAATGTCCGGTCCGGATCGGATCGAGCATAGGCTCCGGGGGCGCACGCCCGGGACATGCGCTCACTCGTCGGAGTGGCCTGCGGGCGACATCCGGCCGTGAGCCACAAGTCGGCTGCCGGACTCGCCCCGTGGGAGCAACCCGAAGCGCCGATCAGTACCCCGACCGGATCCGGCCTCCGGCCGACGGCTACACCGCCGACGATCTCGACCGGCTGCCGGATCTCCCACGGCACACGGAGTCGATCGACGGCGGCCTTGTCTTCGCGGCCCGGCGTACGACGGGCCACGCACGGACGGTCCGCGCAGACGTTCTTCCCCGCCAAGGATGTCCTGCTCGCCGTCGAGGTGGACCTCACCTGCTGGAAGGGCCGGACGGGCGACACGTCGCGTCCGGATAGTGGACGTCGGGTGTCAGCAGCTGGACGCCGGAGTAGGGTCCCCTGCATGTCTCGTAGCCTTCGTCTCGCAGTGATCCCCGGTGACGGCATCGGCCAGGAAGTGGTGGCCGAAGGCCTCAAGGTCCTCAGCGCCGTCCTTCCCGCGGACGTCAAGGTGGAGGCGACCGAGTACGACCTCGGCGCCCGCCGCTACCACCGCACCGGGGAGACCCTCCCGGACAGCGTGCTGGAAGAGCTCAAGAACAACGACGCGATCCTGCTCGGTGCCATCGGCGACCCGAGCGTGCCGTCGGGTGTCCTGGAGCGCGGGCTGCTGCTCAAGCTGCGGTTCGCCTTCGACCACCACATCAACCTCCGCCCGGGCAAGCTCTTCCCCGGCGTGAAGTCCCCGCTGGCCGGCGAGCCGGACATCGACTTCGTGGTCGTCCGCGAGGGCACCGAGGGCCCGTACGTCGGCAACGGCGGCACGCTGCGCACCGGCACCGTGCACGAGGTCGCGACCGAGGTCAGCCTGAACACCGCGTTCGGCATCGAGCGCGCCGTCCGCGACGCCTACCGCCGCGCCGCCGCCCGCCCGCGCAAGAAGCTGACGCTCGTCCACAAGAACAACGTGCTGGTGCACGCCGGCCACCTGTGGACCCGGATCTTCCAGCAGGTCGGCCAGGAGTTCCCCGAGGTCACCACCGACTACCTGCACGTCGACGCGGCGACGATCTTCTTCGTCACCCAGCCCGAGCGCTTCGACGTGATCGTCACCGACAACCTGTTCGGCGACATCCTCACCGACCTGGCCGCCGCCGTCACCGGTGGTATCGGCCTGGCGGCGAGCGGCAACATCAACCCGTCCGGCGACTTCCCGTCGATGTTCGAGCCGGTCCACGGTTCGGCCCCCGACATCGCCGGCCAGGGCAAGGCCGACCCGACCGCCACCGTGCTGTCCGTCGCCATGCTGCTGGAGCACCTCGGCTTCACCGCCGAGGCCGCCAAGGTCGAGGCCGCCGTGGCCGCCGACCTGGCCGAGCGCACCGGCACCCGCTCCACCTCGCAGGTCGGCGACGCGCTCGCCGCCCGAGTATCCGGCTGACGGGCCGGCGCAACCTCGCAGCCGTTACGTCGGCTGTTCGGCACGGCCCTCTAGATGCGACTATCAACAGTGGGCCGTGCCGTCGTGCGTTCGATCAGTCCGAAGCACCGGCGGGCAGGGCCCGGACCAACCCCACGGTGAAGGACAGACAGCCATGAGCACGCCCACCCAGGCGACCATCACGTTCGACCTCAAGCCCTCCGCCCACCCGCTGGCCGACGCGGAGCGAGCGGCCCGGCTGGCCAACCCCGGTTTCGGACGGGCCTTCACCGACCACATGGTCACCATCCGGTGGACCGAGGGCCGTGGCTGGCACGACGCGCAGCTGACGCCGTACGCGCCGCTGGAGATCGACCCGGCGAACATGACCCTGCACTACGGCCAGTCGATCTTCGAGGGCCTCAAGGCGTACCGCCAGGCCGACGGCTCCATCGCGACCTTCCGCCCGACCGCCAACGCCGAGCGCTTCCAGGCCTCCGCCCGCCGCCTGGCGATGCCCGAGCTGCCGGTCGAGGCCTTCGTCGAGGCGGTCGAGCTGCTCGTCCAGCAGGACCAGGCGTGGGTCCCGAGCGAGCCCGAGCAGAGCCTGTACCTGCGGCCGTTCATGTTCGCCACCGAGGTCGGCCTGGGTGTCCGCCCCGCGAACGAGTACCTCTTCATGATCATCGCCTCGCCGGCCGGCGCCTACTTCCCCGGCGGCGTCAAGCCCGTCTCGGTCTGGCTCTCCGAGGAGTACGTCCGGGCGGCCCCCGGCGGCACCGGCACCGCGAAGTGCGCGGGCAACTACGCCGCCTCGCTGATCGCCCAGGCCCAGGCCGCCGAGAAGGGCTGCGACCAGGTCGTCTGGCTCGACGCCGCCGAGCACCGGTGGATCGAGGAGATGGGCGGGATGAACCTGTACTTCGTCTTCGGCGAGGGTGCGGACGCGAAGATCGTCACCCCCGAGCTGTCCGGCGCGCTGCTCCCCGGCATCACCCGCGACTCGCTGCTCGCGATGGCCGCCGACCTCGGCTACGCCGTCGAGGAGCGCCGGATCTCCACCGACGAGTGGAAGCAGGGCAACGCCGACGGCACGCTCACCGAGGTCTTCGCCTGCGGCACCGCCGCGGTCATCACCCCGGTCGGCTCGGTCAAGTCCGCCCGCGCCGACTGGACGGTCGGGGCCGGCGAGCCCGGCCCGGTCACCATGGAGCTGCGCAAGGCCCTGCTGGCCGTCCAGGGCGGCCAGGCCCCCGACGCCCACGGCTGGCTGCACCGGATCGTCTGACCCCGTGCCGGGCGCCCCCCCGCGGCGGGGCGCCCGGCGGGGCGGCGTCCGGCGGCGGCCTCCCCCGGCCCGGCCTGCCACGTCCCGGATCGCGAGACGCCGCAGCCGCATTCCGGGATGGTGTGCCACACTGCGAACGTGTCCTCGCTCGCGCTCATTATTAGCAGCAGGCGCGCCGGTCCGCAGTGACCGCTCCGCAGTACCCTCTCGCGGAGCCCTCACGGTGTCACGACCCGCGCGCAGACCTCTCGCACCCGCGAGGGGTCTTTTGTTTTGCCCCGCCGGCCCCCACCCCCGGCCGCGGGACAGGATCCGGACCGGCCGGGGCCCCCACCAAGGGCCGTCCGACCCTCCGGATGGCGCGCGGGCATGGTGGACAGTGGAGCCACACATCCGGCTACAAGCAGTTCCCCCTCCGCCCGGTCTCGGGCGGCGGGGGCCCAGCCCGAACGGAGAGACCAGGGCCATGACCGAGGCCAGCAGCGCCCCCAACGACAGCTTCCACGTCTTCGACACCACCCTGCGCGACGGCGCGCAGCGCGAGGGCATCAACCTCACGGTGGCCGACAAGCTGAACATTGCCCGGCACCTGGACGAGTTCGGCGTCGGGTTCATCGAGGGCGGCTGGCCCGGCGCCAACCCCCGGGACACCGAGTTCTTCGCCCGCGCCGCGGCCGAGCTGGACCTCCAGCACGCACAGCTCGTCGCCTTCGGCGCGACCCGCCGGGCCGGCGGCAACGCGGCCGACGACCCGCAGTTGGCCGCGCTGGTCAACTCGGGCGCGCCCGTCGTCACCCTGGTCGCGAAGTCGCACGACCGGCACGTGGAGCTGGCCCTGCGCACCACGCTGGACGAGAACCTGGAGATGGTCCGCGACAGCGTCTCGTACCTGGTCTCGCAGGGCCGCCGGGTCTTCATCGACTGCGAGCACTTCTTCGACGGCTACAAGGCCAACCAGGAGTACGCCGTCGCGGTGGTGCGCGCCGCGCACGAGGCCGGCGCCGACGTCGTGGTGCTCTGCGACACCAACGGCGGGATGCTGCCGGCCGGTGTGCACGAGATCGTCGCCGACGTCCTCGCCCGGACGGGTGCCCGCCTCGGCATCCACGCGCAGGACGACACCGGCTGCGCGGTCGCCAACTCGCTGGCGGCGGTGGACGCGGGCGCCACGCACGTCCAGTGCACCGCGAACGGCTACGGCGAGCGGGTGGGCAACGCCAACCTGTTCCCGGTGGTCGGCGCGCTGGAGATCAAGTACGGCATGACCGTCCTGCCGGAGGGCCGGCTGGCCGAGATGACCCGGATCTCGCACGCCATCGCCGAGGTGGTGAACCTGACGCCGTCCACGCACCAGCCGTACGTCGGCGTCTCGGCGTTCGCGCACAAGGCGGGCCTGCACGCCTCCGCGATCAAGGTCGACCCGGACCTGTACCAGCACATCGACCCCGAGCGGGTCGGCAACACGATGCGGATGCTGGTCTCCGACATGGCCGGCCGGGCCTCGGTCGAGCTCAAGGGCAAGGAGCTGGGCTACGACCTCTCCGCCGACCGCGACCTGGTGGGCCGGGTGGTCGCCAAGGTCAAGCAGCAGGAGAACCTCGGCTACACCTACGAGGCCGCCGACGCCTCCTTCGAGCTGCTGCTGCGCGACGAGGTGCGCGGCGGGCGGGAGCGGTTCTTCACGCTGGAGTCCTGGCGGACGATCAGCGAGCAGCAGTCGGAGGCCGCCGGCGGCCTGGCCGGCAACGAGGCGACGGTGAAGCTCTGGGCCAAGGGCGAGCGCCGGATCGCGACCGGCGAGGGCAACGGCCCGGTGGACGCCCTGGACAAGGCACTCCGGACGGCGTTGGAGGGGATCTACCCGCAGCTCGCCAAGATGGAGCTGGTGGACTACAAGGTGCGGATCCTGGAGGGCCAGCACGGGACGGGCTCCAAGACCCGGGTGCTGATCGAGTCCGCCGACGGCACGGCGTCCTGGGCGACGGTCGGGGTGGCGGACAACGTGATCGCCGCGTCCTGGCGGGCGCTGGAGGACGCGTACACCTACGGCCTGATCCGCGCGGGGCTCGAACCGCAGGAGTGACCCGGCGCCCGGGCGCGGCCCCGGCGCAGCACAACGGCCCACGGACCGGTCAGGTCCGTGGGCCGTTTCGCGTCCGGTCCGGTCCGGTGCTCGGCGGAGCCGGGCTCAGCGGAGTCGGGCGAGGAGGGCGTGTTCGACGAGGGTGATGAGGGCGCTTTTGGCGCTGTCGCGTCGGCGGGCGTCCAGGGCGATGACGGGGG
>NZ_JBHUWW010000077.1:0-29310 GCF_042669755.1 Kitasatospora sp. NPDC057223
GCGACGCCAAGATCACCCAGATCTACGAGGGCACCAACCAGATCCAGCGCATCGTGATGGCCCGCAACCTCCCGTAACACCCGCACGACCGGACCTGAAGCCCCCTCCGGCCGGAGGGGGCTTCGCTGTGCCGGGGCTGCGCGCTGAGCGGTCCGGGGCGCCGTCGGTGTTCTTCACCGCCGCCCGCCGGCCCGCGCTGACGACCGACCTGCGCATGTTCGGCGCCGCCGTCGCCGCCGGCGGCCTGCCCGGAGCCTGGCGGCACCGGGGCCGGACGGCCTGAGCCGCGCCGTACCGGAGTACGACGCGGCTCAGGTGTGCCCGGAGTCCCTTGTGGTGCGGGTTACTTGACGTCGGGGACGGGGGTGTCGTTCTTGAAGGCCTCGAAGACCTGCTTGGCCTTGGCGGTGTCCCACTTCACGGCGGACTCGCCGGTCGAGGTGCGGAAGTCGGGGTTGCTGATGGGGACGGTGATGCTCTTGCCGCTGCCGCCGTTGACGTCCTTCATGGCCAGGAAGAGCGACCCGAGGTCGGTCAGGCCGGCGTCCTCGTCCACGATCAGGGTGCCGAGGCCGGAGCTCACCAGCGGGTAGAACGTGAAGGGGTTCAGCACGGTGGCGGGGGAGGCGGCCTGCTTGGCGAGGGCGCCGAGGAACTTCTGCTGGTTGCGCATCCGGCCGAGGTCCTGGTCGGCCATCTGGTGGCGCTGGCGGACGAAGGCGAGGGCCTGGGTGCCGCTGAGGGTCTGGCAGCCGGGCTTGAGGTCGAGGCCGGAGTCCTTGTCCTTGACGGCGGTGTCGATGCACATGTCGACGCCGCCGACGGAGTCCACGATGCCGACGAAGCCGGCGAAGCCGATCTCGGCGTAGTGGTCGATCCGGATGCCGGTGTTCAGCTCGACGGTCTGCGCGAGGAGCTTGCCGCCGCCGGCCGCGAACGCGGCGTTGATCTTCGAGGTGGTGGCCTTCACGGTCTTGCCGTTGTCACCGGCGTGCTCGGGGATCGGCACCCAGGAGTCGCGCGGGATGCTCATGAGGGTGTTACCGCTGTCCCCGACGTGCAGGATCATCATCGAGTCGCTGCGCTTGCCGCCGGCGTGGCCGGTGTGCAGGTCCTCCTCCTGGGAGTCGCTGAGGCCGTCGCGGCTGTCCGAACCCACGATGAGCCAGTTGGTGCCCTTCCCGGCGGCCGGGCGGCCCTGGTAGGAGGCCAGCACGTTCTCGTGGTTGAGCTTGGAGTCGGCCCAGAACCAGGTGCCGACGGCGGTCGCCATCAGGGCGACGACCAGCGAGAAGATCGAGACCTTGATGATCCGCCGGCGGGGCCAGCGGGAGCGGGTCGCGGGCGGCCGGGCGCCGCCCGGGCCTATCGGGCCACCGGACCCGTCCGGGCGCTGCGGCGGCACGCCGCCGGGCTGCTGCTGCGGGCCGGCGGGCCCGCCGGGCGGCCGGCCCGCGCCCTGCGGGGACGGCTGCCCGTACGAGGACGGCTGGCCGTACCCGGCGGGCGGCGGTCCGAAGCCGCCCTGCTGCGGCTGCTGCTGCGGCGGCTCCGGGCGCCGGGGCGGCGTGGCCCCCGGACCGCGCGGGTTCAGGCCGGCCGGCAGCGGCGGTTCGGCACCCGTGCCACCGCTCTGTCCGTACGCGCCCCCGCGCTCGCCGTACGCGTTACCGCCACCGCCCCCCGGGCGGCCCTCCTGCCACGTGTTCATGTGGGAGAGGATGCCCGATCGCGGGGCACCGGACTCCCCCCGGGGTCCCCACCAGGGCCCTTGTAGCCGTTTTGATGCACAGCCCGGATCGCTTCGCGGCAACGTCACCGCGAGGTGCCGCCGCGCGGTGCCCCGGCCGTCGGCGGCGGGGTTGTTCCACCAGGTGGAACGAACCTTGACCAGGCACAACGCTGCGTGTTTGCATGAGTGGCATGGAGCAGCGATGGATCCTCACGCGTCGGCGGCACGTCGACCTTCAGCGTGTGTCCTGTTCGCTGTGTCGTGGCTGACCGCTCGCCACCGTTCAACCCTCTCGCCATCCCCCTCCTTCCCGCTGCCGGGCACCGTCGGCCTGTCTGAGCCGTCGACGGGCTGAGGCGCGGTCTCCCGCTTTCCGTTCGGCGCCCCCACCGCGCCGCCCTGCCCCGAGGTGAACTCCATGGCCGTCGTCCTGTCCGTTTCCGGCTCCCCGTCCCGTACCTCCCGCACCACCCGGCTGCTGCGCCACGTCGACGCCCGGCTGGCGGCGCGCGGCCACGAGGTGGTGCCGTTCGAGGTGCGCAGCCTGCCCGCCGAGGCGCTGCTCGCGGGCGACGTCTCGCACCCGGAGATAGCCGCCGCCCTGGAGCTGTTCGCCCAGGCGGACGGCGTGGTGATCGGCACCCCCGTCTACAAGGCCGCCTACTCCGGGCTGCTCAAGACCCTGCTGGACGTGCTGCCGCAGTACGCGCTGACCGACAAGGCCGTCCTGCCGCTGGCCACCGGCGGCTCCACCGCGCACGTCCTCGCGGTGGACTACGCGCTGCGCCCGGTGCTCAGCTCGATGGGAGCCGGGCACATCACCCAGGGCTGGTTCGTGCTGGACCGCCACATCACCGTCCGGGAGGACGGCGTCACGGTGATCGAGCGGGAGACGGACGTCCTGCTCACGCCGGTGGTGGACGGTTTCGCCTCCGCCCTGGAGCGGCGCGGCGAGCTGGCCGTGGCGCGCTGAGGCGCCGCACAGCGCCACCGACCCTGAGCCGGGCGGACGGGGACCCCTAGGGGGAGGGGCCCGTTCCCCGTACATCTACGGTTGGGCTGCTTCCTCCCGGCGGATGACGATCCGTCCTCCGGGCGCTCCTAACGTGGTCCTTATCCCCGCTCGGACGGTACGAGGGTGGGGCTAACCCCCGAGTCGATACTCCTCCTGCCACCCTGTCGGTGGGCGGGTGGCGGCCGACAGACTCGGGGGAAACGGGCGGGCCACACTTTTAGGAGAATCCAGTGACGACGGCAGCAGCGGCCGTGTACGACCCCCAGACTCCCGGCGGAGCATCCGCCATCGCGGCCTCCGCGCGGCAGGTGACCAAGGCGTACGGCGCGGGGGAGACCAGGGTCACCGCCCTGGACGCGGTCGACGTGGACATCCAGCGCGGCAGGTTCACCGCGATCATGGGCCCGTCCGGCTCCGGCAAGTCGACCCTGATGCACTGCCTCGCGGGCCTGGACACCGTCTCGGAGGGCCGGATCTGGATCGGCGACACCGAGATCACCGGCCTGAAGGACAAGCAGCTGACGAAGCTGCGCCGGGACAAGATCGGTTTCATCTTCCAGGCGTTCAACCTGCTCCCCACGCTCAACGCGCTGGAGAACATCACGCTGCCGATGGACATCGCCGGCCGCCGCCCCGACGCCGCCTGGCTCGACCAGGTCGTGGAGACCGTCGGCCTTGCCGACCGGCTGAAGCACCGGCCGACCCAGCTGTCCGGCGGGCAGCAGCAGCGCGTCGCCGTCGCCCGGGCACTGGCCGCGCGCCCCGAGATCATCTTCGGGGACGAGCCCACCGGAAACCTCGACTCCCGCTCCGGCTCCGAGGTGCTGACCTTCCTGCGCCGCTCGGTGGACGAGCTGGGCCAGACCATCGTGATGGTCACCCACGACCCGGTCGCCGCCGGCTACGCGGACCGCGTGCTGTTCCTCGCCGACGGCGTCATCGTCGACGAGATGCACGCCCCGACCGCCGACTCCGTCCTCGAACGCATGCGCCGTTTCGACGGCAAGCGCACCAGCTGAGCCGGGGGAGACGGACCGATGCTGCTCAAGACCTCACTACGGAGCTTCTTCGCCCACAAGGGCCGGATGATCCTCTCGCTGATCGCCGTCGTCCTGTCGGTGGCGTTCGTATCCGGGACACTGGTGTTCTCGAACACCGCCACCAGCACCTTTGACCGCCTGTTCGCCTCGACCGCGTCCGACATCTCCGTCCAGCAGGACCCGCCGAAGCTCAACGGCAAGGTGGTGCACGACGGCAAGGTCCGCACCGTCCCGGTCGAGACCGTGCAGAAGGTCGCCGCCCTGCCGGGCGTCAAGAGCGTGGTCGGGCAGGTGTTCACCGAGAGCGCCACCCTGGTCGACCCGGCCACCAACAAGGCCGTCGGCCCGACCACCGGCGCCCCGACCCTCACCGGCAACTGGGCCGAGAGCCCGCGCAACTCGGTGGAGATCACCTCCGGCAGGGCGCCGCAGGGCGACGGCCAGATCATGCTGGACGCCGACACCGCCAAGAAGTCCGGACTCGCCCTGGGCAGCCCGCTGCGGGTGATCGCGACCAGCGGCACGTACGAGTTCACCATCTCCGGCATCGTCACCTTCAAGACCACCAACCCCGGTGCGGCGCTGGCCTTCCTGGACACCGCCACCGCGCAGAAGGACCTGCTCGGCAGCACCGCCTACACCTCCGTCGAGGCCTACGGCGACGGCAGCCGGACGAACGAGCAGCTCAAGGCCGAGGCCCTGGGCGCGTTCGGCGGCGGCTACCAGGTCAAGACCGCCGAGGAGCAGAAGGCCGACAGCAACGCGGACGTCGGCTCCTTCCTCAACTTCATGAAGTACGCGATGCTCGGCTTCGCGCTGATCTCGCTGCTGGTCGGCGGCTTCCTGATCATCAACACCTTCTCGATGCTGGTCGCCCAGCGCACCCGCGAGATCGGCCTGCTGCGCGCCCTCGGCGGCAGCCGCCGGCAGGTCAACCAGTCGGTGCTGGTCGAGGCGCTGATCCTGGGCGTGCTCGGCTCGACGCTCGGCCTCGGCGCCGGCCTCGGCCTGGCCGAGGGCCTGATCCAGCTGATGAAGGCCGTCGGGATGAACCTCTCCGGCTCCGAGCTGCAGATCGGCCTGAACGTGCCGCTCGCCGCGTACGGCGTCGGCATCGTGATCACCGTGCTCGCCGCCTGGATCCCGGCCCGCCGGGCCAGCCGGATCGCGCCGATGGCCGCCCTGCGCGACCACGGCACCCCCAGCGAGGCCAAGGCGAACCGCATCCGCACCGTCGTCGGCCTGGCGCTGACCGGCGGCGGCGCGGCCCTGCTGGTCGCCGCCGCGAGCGTCGACAAGGCCGGTACCGGCGGGATGCTGCTCGGGCTGGGCGTCGTACTGACCCTGGTCGGCTTCGTCGTCCTCGGCCCGCTGCTGGCCACCACGGTCGTCCGGGTGCTCGGTGCCGCCCTGCCGAAGCTGTTCGGCCCGTCCGGGCGGCTGGCCCAGCGCAACGCGATGCGCAGCCCGCGCCGGACCGGCGCCACCGCCGCCGCCCTGATGATCGGACTGGCGCTGGTGATCGGCGCCTCGGTGTTCACCTCGTCCGCCGTCGAGTCCATCAACAGCCAGGTCGACGAGTCGGTCGGCGCGGACTACATCATCGCCGGTGGCAACGCCGGCCTCACCACGGACATGATCAAGGCCGTCGCCGCCACCCCGGGCATGGCCCACGTCACCACCCAGAGCGGCGTCGACGCGGTGTTCACCACCCCGGACGGCGTCACCACGGAGACCGAGGTCGCCGCCGTCTCCCCGACCTTCACCGAGGACTTCAAGATCCCCGTCCTGTCGGGCACGACCGACTCGCTCCGGCAGGGCGCGATCTCGGTCGGCCAGGACTTCGCGACCGAGCACCACCTCGCGGTCGGCGACCGGATCGCCGTCGACTACGGCCAGGGACGTACCCAGTCCCTCCCGGTCGGCGTGATCGTCAAGAAGGGCAACTCGCTCTTCGACGGCGGCTACTTCGCCACCGTGGACACCGTGGCCAAGGCCGTCCCGGTGGCCGACCAGCCGCCGGCCGGAGTGGCCTTCGGCAAGGCCGCGCAGGGCGCGGACGTGGCCCGGACGCTGACCGCGCTGGAGGAGTCCGTCAAGGCGTACCCGCAGCTCACCGTCAAGGACCAGGCCGGCTACAAGGAGCTCGTGCAGAGCCAGTTCAACCAGCTGCTCTACATGATCTACGGCCTGCTCGGGCTGGCGATCGTGGTCGCCATCCTCGGTGTGGTCAACACGCTGGCCCTGTCGGTGGTCGAGCGCACCCGCGAGATCGGGCTGCTGCGGGCGATCGGGCTGTCCCGCCGCCAGCTGCGCCGGATGATCCGTCTGGAGTCCGTGGTGATCGCCCTGTTCGGCGCCGTCCTCGGCACCGGCCTCGGGCTGGCCTGGGGCATCACCTCGCAGAAGGTGCTGGCGAGCAACGGACTGGCCACCCTGGCCGTCCCGGTCACCACCATCGTCGCGACGCTGCTCGCCTCGGTGCTGATCGGCCTGTTCGCGGCCCTCGTCCCGGCCTTCCGGGCCGGCCGGATGAACGTCCTCGCGGCCATCGCGACGGACTGACGCGCCGTCCGGCGGGGGAGCCGGTGACGTCGTGGGAGGGGCCGGGTGCACGCACCCGGCCCCTCCGCCGTGCCCGGGGGCCTGACATCATCGCGGCATGCCGAGTCCCGACGCGCTGCCGCCGCCGCTACCCGCCGCGCCGCTCCTCACCTCCGCCGCCGCGGCCCGCTGGCGCAGCGTCCGCACGGCCGGGCCGCCGGCCGGCCGGCGGTTCGACAGCAGGCGGTTCGACAACCGCTGGCTGGCCGTCGTGCCCGGCGCGTTCTTCCTGCTGGCCACCGCGCTGGAGCCGGTGCCGGGTGCCTGCACCCCCGAGCAGCCCTGTGTGTCGTCCTGGTGGAGCGCGATCGCGGTGTTCTCGGTGATCGCCGAGATCGTCCTGCTGCTCGTCCGGCCGCGCGGGCTGGCGGCCGTCCCGGTCGTGGTGGCGGCGCTGCTCTGGTACCTGCCGGGCGGCCTGCAGAACGAGGTCTGCCGGCTCGTCGCCCTGCTGCTGCACGGCCTGCTGGCCGCCGTCCTGATCGGCGCGGAACTCGGCCGGCGCCGGGGACGCCAGCAGCTCGACGCCCTGATGGGCGAGGCGGTGCCCTACCCGTGGACGTTCGCCGGCCTGCCCTCGCCGGCGCCCGCGCCCACCCGCCGGCTGCTGCGCTGCATCCTGGGCTGGCTGCTGGTCGTGGCCGCCGTCCTCGCCGTGCTGATGGGGCTGGCCGACCAGGCCGACGAGGCGGAGCGCGACCGGGCCGCCGCCCGCGTCGAGGGCTCGGTGCTCTCGGTCGACCAGGAGGTCGACACCGCCCGGATCGGCTACCGGCTCCCGGACGAGGCGGCGCAGCGCACGTTCGAGGCGGATGTCCTCTGGGCGCCGCTCCCGCAGCCGGGCGACAGCGTGCCGCTGCTGGCCCACGGTGACTGGGCCAGGATCGAGGGCCAGCCGTACGACCCGACCGACTCGGCCCAGCTCGGCGCGTTCGCCGGGCTGCTGGGCGTCCTGCTGCTGGGCTCCGCCGCGACCTGGGTGCGGACCAGGCAGGGGCTGCGCGAGCCGGGCGCACCCGCGCTCGCGGTGCTCGTCCACCCCGACGGCAAGGGCGACCTGCTGGTCCGCCCGGTGGACGCCGGGCCCGCCGACCCGCCGCTGTGGCGGCTGCGCACCCGCGAGCGGTACAGCTGGGACGGCGAGCGCTGGACGAACGGCGCGGGCCGGGCGGACCCCGAGCACTACGAGGACGACGGCGCCGATGACGACGCCGGCGCCGACGACGAGGAGGCCGCGCCCGGTACCCTCCCGCCGGAGCTGGCCGCCGCCGTCCTGGCGGAGGCCAACCGGCCCGTCCCGGCGCTCCTCTACCGCGGCCCGGACGGGCCGTACTCCCAGCTGCTCGTCCGCCCGCCGATGATGATGGACGGCCCGGAGCCGGCCTGGTACGCGGTGGTCTGCCGCGAGCAGGTCCTGCCGCCCCGCCACGGCGACCGGCACCGGCACTTCCTCCAGGAGCAGTTGGCGGTGCCCGCGCTGGCCGCGCAGAACGTCGAGGCCACCGGCGAGTACGGCCCGCCGCTGCCCGCCCAGCGCTGGGAGATGCCGCTCGGCCTGCGGCTGGCCGCCGGGCCGGTGGTCGCGCTGGTCCTGGCCCTCGCGGTGTACGCCCTGGGGTCCCGGTCCTGGGCGTTGGGGCTGCTGCACCCCCTGATGATCGGGATACCGGCCTTCCTGGCCGTCACCGGGGCGCTGAGCTGGCAGGCCGCCATCGACGGGCACGGCGTGGAGGTGGCGTCCGCGCTGAGCAGCCGCCGCATCCCCTGGGAGCGGGTCAACGCGGCCGCCGTGCACCGGCACCGGCTCGCCGTCCAGCTCACCGACGGGCAGGAGGTGCGGATCGCCGGCCGGCCCGGGCGGATGCTCAGCCGCCACCTCGGCGGCCCCTACGACCCGCAGGCGGTCGCCACGGCCATCGCCACGGCGGCGAACCGGCCGGAGCGGCGGCCCGGCGGGGACCTGCGCGAGCGGCTGGTCAGCCCGCAGCTGCTGGTGAACCGCGCCGCGCTGACCGGTTACGTCGTCTTCGTGATCGCCCGCTTCTTCCTCTAGCGGGCGGGCCTCAGGGGCAGGTGATTTGGTCGCCGGTGGCGGCGCTGACGGCGGGTGCGGGCACCGCTGCGGGGACGGCCACGGGGACGGCCGTCGGGGCGCCGGTGCCGGTGACACCCGGGTAGTCGCTGCCGGCCAGCACCTGCAGGGTCGCGCCCAGCCCCGGCTGGGGGACGAGGGCGGCGCCCGGCAGCGCGGCGGCCAGCGTCCGGAGCGACTCGTCCCACCGGGGGTCGTAGCGCACCGTCGTCCGGGCCACCGTCTCCCCGCCGGGTGCGTTGGCGGGTGCGCCGGTGGTGGCGAAGCCGGACCGGCGCAGGTCCCCGTCGACCCGCGCGCCGAGGCCGGGCACCCCCGCCGCGTTGAACACCTGGACCCGGACCTGTTCGGGTGCCACGGCGGATGCCCCGGTGGCCGTCGCCCCCGGTGCGTCCACGGTGGGTGCGGCGGGTGCGGCCGACGGCGGTTCGCTGAGGGGGCGGCCCGCCCGGACGGCGTCAAACAGGGCGCTCGCGCCGGCCGCGTCCCACAGCACGGTCGAGCCCCAGCCGTTGACGGGGTGGTCGAGGTCGGCGAGCGGTACGGTCGCGAAGTCGGCCTTCCCGCTGGAGAGGTCCTTCATCCGGGCCGCGAGGGTGACCAGGTCGTCCGTGGTGAGGTCCTTGTCGGCCCGGACGGAGCCGAGCACGGTGTCCGCCAGCCGGGTCAGCCGGACGGGGTTCAGCAGGGCGCCGGTGCTGGTGGCCCGGTGCAGCAGCTGGGCGATGAACTTCTGCTGCCGGTGCATCCGGCCGAGGTCCGCACTGCCGTCCAGGTGCCGGGCCCGGACGTACTTGAGTGCTCCGGCGCCGTCCAGGGTGCTGGTGCCGGCGGGCAGGTCCAGTCCGGAGTACTCGTCCTTGAGCGGCTTGGCCGTGCACACCTCCACCCCGCCGAGGGCGTCCACGGTGGAGACGAAGCTGGCGAAGTTCAGCTGGAGGTAGTGGTCGATCCGCAGGCCGGTGTTCTGCTCGACCGTCCGCACGGTCAGCGCCGCGCCGCCCATCCCGTACGCGGCGTTGATCTTGCCCTTGCCGGCCGGCACCTGCCTGCGGGTCGCCAGGTCCTGATGGGCGGGGATGTCGACGTAGGAGTCACGGGGGATGCTGACCACGCCGGCCCGGCCGCCGTCCTCGGCGAGCCGGACGATCATCATGGTGTCCGTGCAGTGGCAGGACTCGCCGCCCGCGTGCAGGACGTTCTTCAGGGTCGACTCGGGGATGCCCTCCCGGTCGTCGGTACCGACCACCAGGAAGGTGGTCGCCCCGTCGTCGGCGGGGCGGGCCTGGTCGCCGCTGAAGACGTCCACCCTGCCTATCGAGGAGCCGATGCCGTTCAGCACCGCCCAGCCGCCGCACGAGGTGGCCAGCACGGCGAAGGCTGCGCAGCCGGCCAGCGCGCGCGCCCAGCGGCGGCGGCGCGGGCGGGCGGCTGGGTACGGGGACGAGGGCATCCCCTGGATGGTAGGCGTGCGTCCGGCCGGGCCGGGGGAGGGCACGCCGGGGCCGGTAGCGGCGGCCGAGGACAACGGGGGTACGGTCCTCCCGTAAAGGGTTCGAGGAGTGCCAGGACCGGGACGCGACGGCGACCCACCTGCACCGGTACGGTTGGGCTCGATGAACACCAAGGCTGCTGAGGAGCTGCCGGCGGTCTCCGTGATCATGCCGGTGCTCAACGAGGAACGACACCTGCGCACAGCGGTGCGGCACATCCTGGAACAGGACTACGCCGGTCCGATGGAGGTCGTGATCGCCCTAGGGCCGTCCACCGACCGGACGGACGAGATCGCCGCGGAGATCGTCGCCGCGGACCCTCGGGTCCGCACCGTCCGCAACCCCACGGGGCGCACCCCCGCCGGGCTGAACGCCGCCATCCAGGGCTCGGGTCACCCGATAGTGGTACGCGTCGACGGGCACGGGCTCCTCACTCCGGGGTACATCGGCACCGCCGTGCGGCTGCTCGGCGAGATGGAGGCCGCCAACGTCGGCGGCATCATGCACGCCGAGGGCGAGACCGACTGGGAGAAGGCGGTCGCCGCCGCCATGACGTCCAAGCTCGGCGTCGGCAACGCGGCCTTCCACACCGGCGGCCTGGCCGGCCCGGCCGACACCGTGTACCTCGGCGTCTTCCGCCGCGAGGTGCTGGAGAAGCTCGGCGGCTACAACGAGGAGTTCGTCCGCGCCCAGGACTGGGAGCTGAACTACCGCATCCGCCAGGACGGCGGCCTGATCTGGTTCACCCCGCAGCTGCGGGTCACCTACCGGCCCCGCCCGAGCGCGCGGGCGCTGGCCAAGCAGTACAAGGACTACGGCCGCTGGCGCCGGGTCGTCACCCGCTACCACCGCGGCTCGGTCAACCTCCGGTACCTGGCCCCGCCGGCCGCCTTCCTCGGCGTCGTCGGCGGCCTGCTGCTCAGCGCCGTCCACCCCGCCTTCCTCGCCCTGCCGGCCTGCTACCTGCTCGGCATCCTCGGCGGCGCCGTCACGGAGGGCCGCGGCCTGCCGCCCAGGGCCCGGCTGCGGCTCCCGCTGGCCTTCGCCACCATGCACCTCAGCTGGGGCTTCGGCTTCCTCACCTCGCCGCGCTCGCTGGCCCGCAAGGTCATCGCCAGCCGGTCCCCGGCCGCGCTGGGGGCCGCGAACCTGGCGGCCGAGACCGGCTGACCCGAACCGGCCCCGGGGTGCCCCGGCGCGCGCTATCTTCGCGCCCATGGCGACGACCGAGGGCGGGACGGCAGCGGCCGGGGCACGGATCGAACCGAGTGCCGACGTGGACGGCAGCGCGAGCATCGGCCCGGGCAGCACGGTCTGGCACCTCGCGCAGGTCCGCGAGGACGCGGTGATCGGCGCCGAGTGCATCATCGGGCGCGGCGCCTACATCGGCCCGGGGGTGCGGATCGGCGACCGCGTGAAGGTGCAGAACCACGCGCTGGTGTACGAGCCGGCCGTGGTCGAGGACGGCGTCTTCATCGGACCGGCCGCCGTGCTGACCAACGACCTCTACCCGCGTGCCGTCGACGTCGACGGGCGGCTCAAGCGCTCCGAGGACTGGCAGGCCCGCGGCGTGACGCTCCGCCGGGGCTGCTCGGTCGGCGGCCGGGCGGTCCTCGTGGCCGGCGTGACGGTCGGCCGCTGGGCGCTGGTGGCGGCGGGCGCCGTGGTGCACCGCGACGTCCCCGACTTCGCGCTGGTCGCCGGGGTGCCGGCCCGCCGGGTCAAGTGGGTCGGCCGGGCCGGTGAGCCGCTGACCGGGGCGGGGGAGGGCCGCTGGCGCTGCCCGCGGACCGGCGAGGAGTACCGGGAGAGCGGCGGCGTGCTGACGCTGCTCCGCGGCTGGGCGCCGGCTAGCGGGTGAAGGCGCCGAACTTCGCGCCGCCCGAGCAGGTGGTCTCGTCGCCGGTGTGCACCGAGGCGTCGGTGGGGACGGCGGTCGGCACCGGAGCCGGTGCGGCCTGCGCCGCCGGTGCGCCGGGGGCCGCGGCCCGGTAGTCCGGTCCGAGGGTGACCAGGACGCTCCGCCCGCTGCCGCCGACGGTGACGGCGGTGTCCGGCAGGCCGAGCGCCCCGGCTATCGCCTCGGCGGCGCCCCTCCGGTCGGCCTGGCCGTACCGCACGGTGCTGGCGGCGGCCGGCTCGGTGCTGTCGTGTCCGACGGTGGCCCGGTAGCCGAGGCCGGTCAGGGTCTTCTGGGCGGCCGTGGCCAGGCCGGGCGTGCTGACGCCCTTGACCACGCTCACGCTGACGTCGGCCGGATCGACCGGCGGCGCGGCGGACGTCGCCGGTGCGGCCGGTGCCGGGGTCGTCGCGGCGGCCGGTGATCCGGTGGGTGCCGGGGCGGGCGCCTGGTCGGGCCCGCCGGTGAGCGACCTGTCGGCGAGGATCAGTGCGAACAGCTGGTCCGCGCCCGGCTGGACGAAGCGGTTCTTGCTCCGCAGCAGCGGGTCCGGGTCGTCGGCGGTGTACTCGACCGGGGGCTGGGCGAAGGCGACCTCGGCCGGCTTGATGTCCTTCAGTCCGGCGGCCAGCGCGACCAGCTTTGTGGTGCCGGCGATCGCGTCGTCCACCATGATCGACTTCGTGGCGGCCTCGACCACCGGGAAGGCCTTGGTGGGATCGAGCAGGGTGCCCTTGTCGGTCAGCTTGCGCAGCAGCGCGCCGAGGAAGTCCCGCTGCATAGAGAACCGGCCGACCGCGCTGCCGTCCTGCACGGCGTGCCTGGTCCGGACGAACTGCAGGCCCTGCTCCCCGGTCAGGGTGTGCCTGCCCGCGCTGAGGTCGAGGTGGGAGTCCGAGTCCTTGATGGCCCGGCAGAGGTTGACGTCCACGCCGTCGACGGCGTCGGTGAGGTCCTTGACGCCCTGGAAGTTGACCACCGCGTAGTGGTCGATCTTCAGCTTGGTGACGGACTGCACGGTGTCCTGGACGCAGCCGGGGCCGCCGCGTCCCATCGCCTCGTTCAGCGGCCGGTGCCGGGCGGCCTTGAAGGTGGTGCCGGTCTTCGGGTCCCTGCACGCCGGCAGGTCGACCAGGGTGTCCCGGGGCAGGTCGAGCGCCACGGCCGAACGCCGGTCGGGGTAGACGTGCAGCACGATGTTGACGTCGTTGTTGCCCTCGCCGACGTTCTCCTGGTCGCCGTACCCGCCGCCGAGGCCTTTGCGGCTGTCGGTGCCGATGACCAGGATGTTCATCGCCGTCCGGCCCTGCTCGTCGGCCGCTCCGCCGGGCGGCGGTGCGTTGCCGGCCCCGAGCGGGCCGTGCTGGATGTTGGCGTCCAGGTGCCTGACGTACAGGTACGCGCCGGTGCAGCCGGCGACCAGGGTGAGGCCGGCGGTCAGGGCCACGGGCCTGATCCAGCGGCGCGGGCCGGTGCGCTTCGTCCGGGGTTTGCGACGGTGTCCGGCGCGGACCTCCTGCTGCTCTGCCATCGTCGGTCCGCCGCCCCCCGTGTCCCCGGCCCCGGACGGGCCCAGGTGGGGAACCTACCTGAGATCACGAGCAAACCCTCATGTGTGTTACATAATCAGAACAATTGCGGGGCTGGTCACTTCGCGCACAGGGCGGTGTCGTCCGCCTCGACCCGCTGGAGGTCCGCGGGTGCCCCGGCCGGCCCGGCGGCGGGTGCGGAGGCGCCCGGCGAAGCGGTGAGCGCGTCCTTGCCGAGCACCAGCAGCAGCCGGTCCCCGGCGGCGCCCCGCGGGTTCTCGGTGAGCGCTCCGGAGGGCAGTCCGAGGGCGTCGGCCAGCGCCGCGGCCTCGGCGGCCCGGGCGGCGGGGTAGCCGAGCGTACTGGTGGCCGCGGCGGGTGCGTTGGCGGCGGTGGCGGCCCGGGCGAAGCCCGCGGCCCGGAGCCGGTCGACGGCCTTCTGCGCCTGTCCGGGCGTCCCGGTGCCGTTGCGCACGCTGACCGGGACGGTCGCCGCGTCCACGGCCGGCGCGGCCGGCGCGGTGGTGCCCGGCGAGCCGTCCGGCGCCGTCGGCGCGGTCGTCGGCGAGGCGCCGTCCGACGCCTCGGTCAGCGAGCGGTCGGCGGCGATCATCGAGAACAGCTGGCCCGCGTCGGGCTGCTTGAGGACCAGCCGGTTCTGGTCCCTGGGATCGTCCAGCACCGGGACGGTCGTGAAGGTGATGTGCCGGGTGTCGACCTTGCTCACGTCCGTCGCCAGGTCCTTCAGCCGGTCGACGCTGTCCAGCCCCGAGTCGACGGTGAGC
The DNA here is from genome assembly GCF_042669755.1 of Kitasatospora sp. NPDC057223. Taxonomy (NCBI): domain Bacteria; kingdom Bacillati; phylum Actinomycetota; class Actinomycetes; order Kitasatosporales; family Streptomycetaceae; genus Kitasatospora; species Kitasatospora sp. NPDC057223. The sequence goes on from NZ_JBHUWW010000077.1 coordinate 14,191, forward strand.
GCCTTGGTGGCGGCGTCCGCGAGGTTCCACAGCTTCGTCGGGCTGGTCAGGGTGTCACCGCTCTTGATCTTGCGGATCATCGAGCTGACGAACTGCTGCTGCAGGGGGATGCGGGTCAGGTCGCCGCCCAGGCCCACGGCGTGCCGGGTGCGGACGAAGGCCAGCGCCTCGTCGCCCTGCACCACGTGCCGGCCCTTGGACATCGTCAGGTGCGAGTCCGGGTCGTCGATGTCCTTGGCCGCGCAGACCTCCACCCCGCCGACGGCGGTGGACAGGCTCTTCACGGCCTCGAAGTCGACCATCACGAAGTGGTCGATCCGGATGCCGGTCGCCTTCTCGACCGTCTTCCAGGTGCAGCCCGGGTCGCGGCCGTCCTGGCCCAGGCTCGTGTTGAACATCGCCCGGTCCGCGCCCGGGATCGTCCTGCCCGCCGTCCGGCACTCCGGGATCGGCACCATCAGGTCGCGCGGGACGCTCATCACCGTCGCGTTGCTGCGGTCCTTCGCGAGGTGGAGGACGAAGGTGGTGTCGGCGTGCCCGGTGCTGCCCTCGTCGCCGTACGAGCTCCCGAGGCCCTCCCGGCTGTCGGTGCCGAGCACCAGGATGTTCAGGGCGTCGCCGGCCGGCCGGGGCCGCTCCGCCTCGGTGCCCAGCTCCACCTTCACGGCGGTGATGTTGCCGTTGAAGTGCTCGTACGCGTAGAGCGCCCCGCCGCAGCCGACGGCCAGGACGAGCGCGCCGACGGCCGCCGTCCACCTGAGCAGCCGGCGCCGGGGCCGCCGCCCGGCGTCCCGCCGCCGCTCGGCACGTCCGCGGCCGGCGGCCGGCGGCCGGGGCGCCGCGCCGTCGCGCGGGCGGGGCACCCGGGCCGTGAGGTCGAGCCGGTACTGCCCGGTCTCCGGATCGAGGACCCACTGGTCGGCGGGGTCGACCTCCTGCGGGGTGTCCTGCACGACTGTCTCCCTCCCACCGGCGCGGCGTGCGGCACGTAGTTCGTAGCCGACCCGGACACCCTAGACGAGCCCGGTGGGGGTATTGCGCGGATTGTGATCTCTGCCATAACTGGTATTCCGGGCATATCAGTACAAAGCCCTGCCATCGGCTCCGACATTTCGTCAGGTCACGCCCGGGGGAGCTCCCCGCACTCGTTCGGGGAGGCCAGGGCGGCCGGCTGACGGATCAGCGCACGGGACAGGAGTCCGCGTCCGCCCGCCGCCCCTCGAAGACGGGGCTCGCCGTCGGATCGGCCGTCGGATCGGCCGTCGGGCTCGCCGTCGGATCCCCCGTCGGCTCCGGCGCCGGGGCGGTGGAGGCGCCGGGTGCGGCGCCGGCCGGTGCCGCCACCGGCTCCCGGACGGCCACCGGCCGGTCCTCACGCAGGGCGGCGAACAGCAGGGAGGTCTGCGGCTGCACGAGCTCGTCCCGGTCCGGGTCCAGCCGGTACGGGCGGCGCGGGGCGGTCAGGAACACCACGTCGGCGGCCGGTATCGCCCGCAGGTCCCAGGTCAGGTCGTAGAGCGCGCCGAGCGAGGACAGGCCCGCGTCCGCCTTGAGCGAGGAGGTGGCCGCGTTCAGCACCGGCCAGAGCCTGGCCGGGTTGAGCAGCACCCCCTGCGACTGCACCTTGCGCATCAGCGAGGCCAGGAACTGCTGCTGACGCCCCATCCGCTGGGTGTCGCTGCCGTCACCGAGGCTCTCGCGCACCCGCACCCAGCCCAGTGCCTGCTCGCCGTTCAGCGTCCGGCGCCCGGCGGGCAGGTCGAGTTGGGCGTCCCGGTCGTGGATCGCCTTCGGCACGCAGACCTCGACCCCGCCGACCGCGTTCACCATCTCCTTGAACCCGGTGAAGTCCAGGATCAGGTGATGGTCGATCCGGACTCCGCTGAGCTGCTCCACCGCCCTGATCGCGCAGGCCGCGCCGCCCGTCTCGTACGCCCAGTTGAACTGGACCAGCCGGGTGCCGGTGCGGGTGCCGTCCGGCAGCTCGCAGGGCGGGACGCTGACCATCGCGTCGCGCGGGATGCTGACCGCCGTCGCGCGCCGCCGGTCCGCCGCGAGGTGCAGCAGGATCGCGGTGTCGGAGCGCCGGCCGCCCGCCGAGCCGTACGCCGCGTTGGCGCCCGTCCGGTCGTCGCTGCCGATCAGCAGGATGTTCTCGGCGCCCTTCGCGCCGGCCGTGCGGCTCGGGCGCTCGGCCTCCAGCCGGGCCAGCAGCCGCTGGGTGGCGGCGTCGGTCTGCACGTTGCCGTCGAGCCGGCGGTACGCGGTCCAGCCCAGCAGACCGCCGGCCAGCAGCGCCATGGCGAGGGCACCGGCGGTGACCAGTAGCCACCGCCGGTGCCTTCGCCATGGTGAAGTCGGGGAGTCCTGGGTGTTCTCGTCCTCGGCCATGGCAGGGATACCTACCCGCCCGGCCGAGGGGCGCCGGTCACCCCAGACGCAGAGTCACCCGTTCGGAGTCGGTCCGCTTCTCCCACTGATCGGCTGTCAGCGCACCGGAGTTGCGGCACAGCACCACCGAGGCACCGGCCGCCAGCGGGGCCAGCAGGCCGGCCTCCAGACCCGTCCAGTCGTCGTAGCCCAGGGTGGAGAGCACCCGGTCGCCGGGCCCGATGCCGAGGCGGGCCGCGCCCTCACGGGCCAGCTGGACGGTCTGCTCACCGGTGAGCTTCAGCGGCAGGCCGTCGACGGTGGTCTCCAGCGAGGGCGCGTCCGGCGGGACGGGGGAGTACGGCGCGAAGCGGTCGCCCTGGCCGGGCACCTCGGCGGCGTAGTCCAGGAAGCCGTCCGGGCGCTGCGGGAAGCGGCCGCCGAGCGGGCGCAGCGCGAGCGCGACCCGTTCCCCGGTGCAGGCCTGGGCGGCCTCCAGGCCGTCGGGGCCGCTGACCACCAGGTCGGCGTCGGCCGGGTCGCCGCCGGGGGCGGCCGTCACACCGACCGACCAGCAGGCGAGCAGCCAGACGGCGCTCTGCCAGTGGGCGGGCAGCAGGAGGGCGGCGCGGTCGTCCGGCCCGGCGTTCAGCTCGTCCTGGAGGAGGTTGGAGGTCTTGGCCACCCAGTTGTCGAAGGTCCGGGCGGAGAGTTCGACTCTCTCACCGGTCGCGTCGTCGTAGAAGGTGACCAGCGGGAGTGAGGGATCCGCAGCGGGAGTGCCACCTCGCAGATATGCGTGCAGCAGCTCGACAGGGGTGCGGGCATCGGCAGCGAAAGGCGCAGTCATGGTGCAGCCAAGCCTACGGCCCAGGGGTCGCCACCGGGAGGGGTGACGGGGCGTCGCGGGCGGCGGCCGGGCCCGGAAACCCGGCGCTGCGGGCGGTGGGGCCGGGTGTGATCTTCGGCACCGTGCCCCGCGCCGGGCAGTCCCTCAGGCGGGCAGTCCTTCGGGGAGCAGTCCTTCAGGCCGGCGGCCCCGGTGTGCGGCCGAGCAGCGTCCGCAGCTCCCGGGTCAGCTCCTCGGCCCGGTCGGGGCGGCCGTGGTACTGCGCCGGGGTGTTCTGGAACAGCGCGATCCGCCAGCCGGCTCCCCGGTTGACGGCGATCACGGTGTGCAGCGCGTTGAGTGACGGATCGAGGTCGTCCGCGTCCGGCGGCACCAGCCCGGCGACGGCGTCCAGCAGCGCCGCCCCCGGCGCCAGCGGCCGCACCTGCCGGACCTTCGCCACGTACTCCGGAGTCTCGTGCTCGGCCAGGATCCGGCCCACCTCGGCCGCGATCGCCGAGCGGCCGGAGTACCGGCTGCCGTCGAAACCGATCACCTCGCCGTCCACCGCGAACGGCCCGGCGAAGGACGCGCCGTCGCGCAGGTTCCAGCCTTCCACCGCCCGGTGGTACAGCGCGCTCACGGCGTGCTCGTCGGCGGAGGACAGTCCGGGCGGCCGCGTATCGTTCATAGGTCAATGGTCCGCGAACACGGCGGCTGCGGCAGAACGAAACACGACGGGCCATCCGGCAGAACGAGGCAGAACGAGGCGGAGCGGAGGCGGACGGCGGTGACGGGCGAGACGGTACGGCGCTGGCGGCCGGGCTACCCGCTCGACCTCGGCCGCGCCCTGCTGCCGCTGCGCCGCGGCCCCGGCGACCCGGCGTACCGGACCACCGGCGACGGCGCCGTCTGGCGGGCGTCCCGCACCCCCGCGGGCATCGGCACCCTGCGGGTCCTGGGCCGCCCGGCCGAGGGCGAGGTCGAGGCGCACGCCTGGGGCCCCGGCGCCGACTGGCTGCTGGCGGCGCTGCCCGCCCTGCTCGGCGCCGAGGACGACCCGGCCGCCCTCGTCCTGCCGGCCGGGCCGCTGCGCGAGGCCCAGCGCAGGCTCGGCGGCGCCCGGCTCGGCCGCACCGGGCTGGTGATGGAGTCGCTCGTCCCCGCGATCCTGGAGCAGAAGGTCACCACCGACGAGGCCTACCGCTCCTGGCGCACCCTGCTGCGCGACTTCGGCACCCCGGCGCCGGGCCCGGCCGAGGGCATGCGGGTCGCGCCCTCCGCCCGCGACTGGGCGATGCTCCCCAGCTGGGAGTGGCACCGCGCGGGCGTGGACCCGAGGCGGTCCGCCACCGTGGTGCGGGCGGCCCGGCTGGCGCCCCGGCTGGAGCAGGCCTCCGGCCTCGCCCCCGGGGACGCCTTCGCCCGGCTCACCGCGGTGCCCGGCATCGGCGTCTGGACGGCCGCCGAGACCCTCCAGCGCAGCAACGGCGACCCGGACGCCGTCTCGGTCGGCGACTACCACCTGCCCAACCTGGTCGGCTGGGCCCTGGCCGGCCGCCCGCGCAGCGACGACGCCCAGATGCTCGCCCTGCTGGAGCCCTACCGCCCCCAGCGCCACCGCGTCTGCCGCCTGCTCCTCGCCACCGCCGGCCACGCCCCGCGCTACGGCCCCCGGCTGGCCCCGAACGACCACCGGGGGCGGTGACGCCGGCCCGGTGCGCACCGGCAGGCGCACGTTCACGGCATGCCCGAGGCACCGAGCATCCGCGAGGCCGGCGGAATCACGTGATCACCCGCAGGACGCGCCGCCGGCACGCCAGGTGAAGTACGTCGTCCGCTCGGTCCGTGCGCGCGCAGCGCCCGTGGCGGGTCGGCGACCAGCGGGCTCGTCCCGGAGGGACGGCTGCCGCACGATCCGACCGCCGCGGCCCGGCGGAGCCTCAGCGCACCGCGATGAACGCGTCCGCCGTCCGGGCCGGGCGTTCGCGCGGGGGTTCGGCGGGGCGGCCGACCGCGACCGCGCCCATCGGGTCCCAGTCGTCGGGGAGGTCGAGGACGGTGCGGACGGTGTCGCGGCAGAACATGGTCGAGGACACCCAGGCGGAGCCGTAGCCCTCGCCGGTCAGGGTGACCAGCAGGTTCTCGACGGCGGCGCCGATGGCGACGGTGAACATCTCCCGTTCGGCGGCGGCCCGGCGGGCGTCGGGGTAGGCGTGCGAGCCCTCCGTCACCAGGCAGGGGACGACCAGGTACGGGGCGTCGCGCAGGACGTTGCCGCGTGCGGTGCGGCGGGCGATCTTCGCTGCGTCCCAGCCGTCGAGTTCGGCGAGGTCGCGCTGCCAGGCGGCGAGCATGGCGTCCAGCAGCCGGGTGCGGACCTCGGCGCTCTCCAGCAGGACGAAGCGCCACGGGGTGGTGTGGTGCGGGGCGGGCGCGGTGACGGCGGCGGCCACGGCGCGGCGGACGGCGGCGGGGTCGACCGGCTCGGCGGTGAAGGAGCGGATCGTCCGCCGCAGGGTGACGGCCTGGCGCAGCGCCTCGGACGTCCCGAGCCGGAACATGTCGTCGGCGGCGGCCCGGATCAGCGGCCGCACGCCGTCGCCGTCCTCGGTGGTCACCAGGCCGGCCAGGCCGCGCACGACGGCGACCGGTGTGCCGGTGGCCTTGCCCTTGACCAGGTCGCCGGCGGCGGCGAGTTCGTCGGCGGTGGCGGTGACGGTGAGGGCGAGTTCGTTGCCGTGGGTGTCGGTGCGGCCCCGGTGGTCCTCCAGGACGGCGAGGCCGGCGGCGCCGATCGCGACGTCGGTGAGGCCGTTGCGCCAGGGCCGGCCGAAGGTGTCGGTGACGATGACGGCGAGCCGGAGGCCGGTGAGCTGCTGGAGGCGGGCGCGCAGCGCGCGGGCGGAGGCGTCCGGGTCCTCGGGCAGCAGCAGGACGGTGCCGGGGGCGGTGTTGGAGGCGTCCACCCCGGCGGCGGCCATCACCAGGCCGTTGCGGTTCTCGACGATCCGGGCGGGCCCGCGCCGGGCCACCACCCGGACGGTCTCGGCGTCGATGGCGGCCTCGCGGTCGGCGGCGTGCAGCAGCCGGCCCTCGGCCTTGCTGACGATCTTGGAGGTGACGAGCAGGATGTCGCCGTCCTCGAACGTCCCGGCCTTGGCGATGAGTTCGGCGAGGTCGCTGTCCGCGTCGATCTCGGGCAGACCCGGCACCGGCAGGACGTGCAGGCTCACCCGCGCACCTGCTCGGCGAGCGCCAGTGCCTCGCGGGCCATCGCCGCGGTCGCGTCGGTGTCGGTCATCAGCAGCGGGACCGCCCGGCAGGCGATGCCGGCCGCCTCGACGGCCGCGACCGAGGCCTCGTCGGCGGTGTCGACCAGCCAGCCGTCCAGCAGGCCGGAGCCGTAGTGCAGCGCCACCGCGTCGGCGGCGGCCTCGACGCCGACCGCGGCGAGCACCTTGTCGGCCATGCCGCGGACGGGTGCGCCGCCGATGATCGGCGACAGCCCGACCACGGGGGCGGGGGCCGCGGCGACGGCCTGCCGGATGCCCGGCACCGCGAGGATGGTGCCGATGCTGACCACCGGGTTGGACGGCGGCAGCAGGATCACGTCGGCCGCGGCGATGGCCTCCAGCACGCCGGGCGCGGGCTTCGCGGCGTCGGCGCCGACCGAGATGATCGCCTCGGCGTCGACGGCGGCGTGCAGCCGGACCCAGTACTCCTGGAAGTGCACCACCCGGGGGCCCTGCTCGTCGGTGATCCGGACGTGCGTCTCCACCCGGTCGTCGCTCATCGGCAGCAGCCGGACGCCGGGCTGCCAGCGGTCGCAGAGCGCCTCGGTGACGGCGCTCAGCGGGTAGCCGGCGGCGATCATCTGGGTCCGGACGATGTGGGTGGCGAAGTCACGGTCGCCGAGCCCGAACCACTCGGGCCCGACGCCGTACGCCTTCATCTCGTTCTTGACGGACCAGGTCTCGTCGGCCCGGCCCCAGCCCTGCTCCTCGTGGATGCCACCGCCGAGGGTGTACATCACGGTGTCGAGGTCCGGGCAGACCTTGAGTCCGAAGAGGTGGATGTCGTCGCCGGTGTTGCCGATGACGGTGATCTCGTCCTCGGGGGCGATGACCTCCTTGAGGCCGCGCAGGAAGCGCGCTCCGCCGATTCCGCCTGCCAGTGCCACGATGCGCATGCGCCCATCCTGCCAGGCGCCGGACGGACGGAGCGTCAGAGGGCCTCGGCCGGGTCGGGGCTCGGCGAGGTGCGCTGCATCTCGGGGACGACGGGCGCGCCGTACTGGTGCATCTCGGTCAGGCCCGGCGAGTAGAGGTGGATGCTGACGGCGGGTTCGAGCGCCGCGTTGACGACCTCGTGCAGGTAGCCGGAGGAGAACACCCGCTGCCCGCCGGGGCGCAGCGCGCGGGCGCCCTCGCCCGCGTGCGTGAGCGAGCGCTCGACGAGTTCGCCCTGGACGACGGTCATCACGCCGGAGGAGTCGCCGTGGTCGTGGAAGCCGCTGCTCTGCCCGGGCAGCCAGCTGAGCAGCCAGACCTCGTAGCCGGGGCCGGTCTCCAGCCGGGCGTACCAGCGGGTCAGCGCGTCGTAGCGGACCTTCGGCTCCCAGCGGCCGCGGTCGGCGGCGATCTCGCGGACGAGCTGCGCGTACCCGGCGACGGTGGTCGGGTGCGAGGGCAGGTCGGTGCGGGCCAGGTGCGGGAAGGCCAGCGGGTCGCCGGCGATGGAGACGTCGCTGAGGCCGTCGGCCCAGGCACGGGCGGGAGCGGCGGTGACCGCTGCGGGGGTGACGGTGACGGGCGCCGGGAGAGTCGGGCGCCGGGCGTGCTTGCTGCGGTCGCGGTTCCGCTTGCGGATGCGGTTCATTCGCATGGGGATGTCCTCGGAAGACGGCTGGTTCGGGAGGGGATCAGCCGGATCCGCGGAATTCCTGGGGCGGGAGTGCGGGCGGCCTCTGTGCTTCCTGGGCGGCGCGCGGTGGGACGTCGGGCGCCTAGATACAGCAGGAACAGCAGGTGCAGAGGCGACAACAGAGAGAAGAGCTCGCGGCACGGCGGAGCGCGGACTGGCGGCTCCGGGGGGCGGCGAACTCTGACATGCGAGCAAGGAGACCGCAAGAGGGGCGTGCCTGTCAACCCGGCCTAGCGGGACAACTGGGTAGCAGAGCGAATGAAGCACCTGATGGGGTGATAAATCACCCTCTAGGTTTCGATGTGAAGATCGCCGGGAAGGCAGCCCGATGACCGGTTCCTGCGGGTCCTCGCAGCTGGGCCGGTCTCCCGGAAACCTTGTCGGCCCGGCGGACGTCCCCCCTACCGGGGGGTGGTCAAGATCGACGCGGCGCGTGTTGACTTCGAGTCAGCGGGCAGGCGGTGGCGGATGGTTCACCGACGCCGGACGGTAAGAGTCATATGTCCGGATATGTACACTATTCGTAACGGCTTGGTGCCGGGGAGTGAATCCTCGACCCAATACCAGAGCTCGGCTTGACTGAGCCAGAGTGACGCAACTGTAATTTCACTCGTGTCGTTCAGCCGCACTCAGCAGCGGCAACACGGGGACGCCAAGAGGGGCAGAGGAGGCGCGCCACATGAGCGAGCTCTTTGAGCTGTTGATCGGTGAGGGCATCGAGGAGGAAGAGGAGGAGTTCGGCTGGCAGGAGCGCGCACTCTGCGCGCAGACCGACCCCGAGTCCTTCTTCCCGGAGAAGGGCGGCTCCACCCGCGAGGCCAAGAAGGTCTGCCTCGCCTGCGAGGTCCGCTCCGAGTGCCTGGAGTACGCCCTCGCCAACGACGAGCGGTTCGGAATCTGGGGCGGGCTCTCCGAGCGCGAGCGCCGGCGGCTCAAGAAGAGCGTGGTCTGATCGGGGCGCGCCCCTGACCGGGCAGCGCCCGACGGGCCCGGCGGCCCACGGGCGGCCCCGGCGCCGACGGCCCCGCGCAGGCCGCGCCCCGGCCGACAACCGCATCAGATGTGCCGGCGCCCCACCGGATGGTGGGGCGCTTTCGCATTCCCGGACCACCCCTGCGCGGACACCGCTGACACCGACACCGGAAAGAGCCGTTAGTGTGGTGCGCCATCCGGGTGCCTACGTATCCGGCCGGCGCACCGCCGCCCCCGTACCGACGAAACGTCGAGGCGGCAGCGCGCACCATCTGCCGGAAACCGGCTGCATCCACCGGCTGCACCCACTGACGGCTGCATCCACTGAATAACTGGGGCCAGCGCACTCGATGACTGTCTACAGCCACCAGAGCGGCTTCTCAGCTGCCAGGCCGCCCGCGTACCCGCGCCACCTGGTCACCGCCGTGATCGTCTCCCACGACGGCGCCCGCTGGCTGCCGCAGGCCCTCGCCGGACTCCTCGGCCAGGACCGCCAGGTGCAGCGGATCCTCGCCGTCGACACCGGCTCCACCGACGCCTCCCCCCAGCTGCTCGCCGACACCCTCGGCGACTGGCTCCCCGAGAGCGGCCCGACCGTCCTCAGCCGCCGGGCCGGCTTCGGCACCGCGGTCGCCGACGCGGTCTTCAACAGCCCGCCGCTGCGCCCCGAGGACCTGCCGTACAGCCTCGACCCCTCCGGCTACGACCCCGTCACCGGCGGCTGGGACGACTTCGGCGACCCGCTCGGCGCCGAGGACGAACTCGGCCGCGGCGGCCCCCGGGAGACCCAGCCCGTCGAGTGGCTCTGGCTGCTGCACGACGACTGCGAACCGCAGACCGACGCGCTGCGCCGGCTGCTCCAGGTCGCCGACTCCACGCCGTCCGCCGCCGTCGTCGGCCCCAAGCTGCGCAGCTGGTACGACCGCCGCCAGCTGCTGGAGGTCGGCGTCAGCATCGCCCGCTCCGGCCGCCGCTGGACCGGCCTGGACCGTCGCGAGCAGGACCAGGGGCAGCACGACCAGGTCCGCCCCGTCCTCGCCGTCTCCACCGCCGGCATGCTGGTGCGCCGCGACGTCTTCGAGGACCTCGGCGGCTTCGACCGGGCCCTGCCGCTGATGCGCGACGACACCGACTTCTGCTGGCGCGTCAACGCCGCCGGCCACCGCGTCGTGGTCGCCCCCGACGCCGTCCTGCGGCACGCCGAGGCCGCCAGCCGCGAACGCCGGGCCATCGACTGCGCCTCCGCCCACCCGCACCGGGTCGACAAGGCCGGCGCCGTCTACACCCTGCTCGCCAACTCCAAGGGCCTGCTGCTCCCGTACGTCCTGCTGCGGCTCGTGCTCGGCACGCTGCTGCGGGTCGTCGCCAACCTGGTCGGCAAGGACCCGAAGCAGGCCTTCGACGAGCTGGCCGGCCTCGGCCACGAGCTGATCCGGCTGCCCCGGCTGCTGCTCGCCCGCAAGCGCCGGGCCAGGACGCGGGCCGCCGACCCGCTCGACGACCGCACGCTCTTCCCCGCCCCCGGCGCCACCGCCCGGCTCGCCGTCGAGGGCGTGATCGGCTCGCTCGGCATCGGCGGCGCCGACGACTCGGGCGCGGGCCGGCACGGCTCGGTCGAGGCCGGCCCCGGCGACGAGGACTCCGAGGACCTGGTCGTCGAGCAGTTCGCGCTGATCAAGAAGCTCGCCCGGCGCCCGGCGCCCGTCCTGTTCGCCACCCTGCTGGTCTTCGCGCTGGCCGCCTGCCGCCCGCTGCTCGGCAGCGGCTACCTGCTCGGTGGCGCGCTGCTGCCGGCCGCCGACGGCGCCGGCGGCCTGTGGGACATGTTCGCCGCCGCCTGGCACCCCGTCGGCACCGGCTCCACCGCCACCGCGCCGCCGTACCTCGGCGTCCTGTCGGTGTTCTCCTGGCTGCTGTTCGACCACGCGGACCTCGCCGTCACGGTGCTGGTCGTCCTCGCCGTCCCGCTCGCCGCGGTCAGCGCCTACCTGGTCTCCCGCCCGCTGCTGGACTCCAAGATCGTCCGCGGTTGGGCCAGCGCCACCTACGCCCTGCTGCCCGCCGCCACCGGCGCGCTCGCACAGGGCCGGATCGGCACCGCCGTCCTCGCCGTCCTGCTGCCGCCGCTGGCCCGCGCCGCCGCCATCACCGTCGGCCTCGGCATCCGCGCCGAGACCGCCGCCAAGGGCGCCCGGCCCGGCTGGCGCAGCACCTGGATGACCGTCCTGCTGCTCACCCTCGTCACCGCCTTCGTGCCGCTGGCCTGGGCGCTGGCCCTTCCGCTCCTGGTCGCCGTGCTGGTGACCGCCGTCGTGCGCGGTGGCGCGTTCGGCTCCGGCGCCCAGGCGCTGCGGCTGCTCGGCCTGCGCGTGCTGATCATCCTCGGCATGCCCGTGCTGGTGCTCGCGCCCTGGTCGCTGGAGGTGCTCTCGCACCCGTCCCGGCTGCTGCTGGAGGCCGGCCTGCCCGGCCTGAGCGGGCACCCGGCGACCTCGCTCGGCCTCGTCCTGGTCAACCCCGGCGGCTCCGGCGTCCCCCCGGTGTGGATGTCGGCCGGCGTGGTGCTCGCCGCGCTCGCGGCCCTGCTGCGCGCCGACCGCCGCCGCGCGGTGCTCGCGGCCTGGGGTGCGGCCGGCGCCGGCATGGTCTTCGCCGTCGCCGTGGCCGGCACCAGCGTGACCCCCGCCTCCGGCGGCGGCGCCGTTCCCGCCTGGGCCGGCCCCGCCACCCTGCTCACCGGCATCGCGCTGGTCGCCGCCGCCGCGATCGGCGCCGACGGCGCCAACGCCCGGGTCGCCGGCATCGCCTTCGGCTGGCGCCAGCCGGTCGCCGCCCTGGTGGTGGCCGCGGCGGTGCTCGCACCGCTCGGCACCGCCGTCTGGTGGGCCGTCACCGGTGCGGACGGCCCGATGCGCCGGATCTCCTCGCCCGCCCAGGTGCCCGCCTTCATCGCGGAGGAGTCCGGCACCACCGACCGCTCCCGCACTCTCGTGCTGACCGGTGACGCGGACGCCGCCTCGGTGCGGTTCGCCCTGGTCCGCGGCGCCGGCCTGACCCTCGGCCAGGCCGAGGGCACGGTCGCCACCGGTGGTTCCGGCAACGGCCTGACGGCGCTGGTCGGGGACCTGCTGGCCGGCTCCGGCGCCGACCAGGCGAGCGCGCTGGCCGGGTACGGCATCGCGTACGTGCTGGTGCAGGACCCGATGATCGCCAGGAGCGCGGCCGTACTGGACGCCACCCCCGGGCTGACGAAGGTCAGCCAGGACGGCGGCACCGCGCTGTGGCAGGTCGGCGGAGTCCCCGCGACCCGGGCCGTGATCACCACCCCCGGGGCCCTCCCGGTCGCGGTGCCCTCCGGCGAGCGCGACCTGGACACCACCCTCCCGGCCGGCCCCGAGGGCCGGGTACTGCGGCTCGCCGAGCAGGCCGACCCCGGCTGGACGGCCACCCTCGACGGCACCGCACTGACCGCCACCACCGTCGACGGCTGGGCGCAGGGCTTCAAGCTCCCCGCGGCCGGCGGCAAGCTGTCCGTCACCCGTGAGGGCAGCATGGCGCACACCGGCTGGATCTGGGCCCAGTTCCTGATCGGCCTGACCGTCCTGGTGCTGGCCCTGCCCGGCCGCCGCAACCACAACGACGACGACCTCCCCGAGGAGGTGGTGGCCGCTGCCGCGCTGGCCGCCGCCGCCCAGGCGCAGGCCCCCGCACCCGGCAGCCGCCGGGCCCGGCGGATGGCCGAGCGCGGCGAGGGCGACGGCACGGAGGACGGCGGCGTGTACGAGGGCCTGGCCGGCGCCGTCCCGGCCCAGCCCGCGGGCGAGCCCGAGCCGCTGCGCGCGGCCGAGAACGCGGCGCACGGCGGCGATCCGTACGCGGACCCTTACAGCGCCGACCCGTACCAGCAGCAGGCCTACCAGCAGGCCGACCCGTACAGCGCCGACCCGTACAGCTGGGACGCCTCCCAGTCCAACGGCCGGGGCTACCAGGCCGCGCCGCAGGAGCAGCCCGCCGCCGCGCCGTACGGCGGCCAGGACGGCTACCAGCAGCAGGCGTACCAGCAGGGCGGCTACGACCCGTACCAGCAGCAGCCCGAGCAGCAGTACGGCTACGACCCGTACCAGCAGCAGCAGGAGCAGCAGCAGCCGTGGGTGCCGGGGCAGCAGCAGCCCGAGACCGAGCAGTACTACGACCCGAACGACCGGAACGACCCGAACGACCCGAACCGGCCGGGCCGGCCGTACCCGCACCACAACGGATCGGGGAACTGACCCGCGATGAAGAAGCCCACGTTCAAGATCCCCTCGCAGTCGTCCCCGGCCGACGGGCCGGCCGGCGCCGAGGCACCGTCGGGCGGGCCCGGCGGCCTGACCAGGACCACCCAGTCGCTGCTGGCCGCGGCCGTGGTGCTCGCCGTGGTGTTCGGCGTCGCCGAACTGCGGCCGCCGGCCAAGGCCGCCGTCGCCGCCGGTGCGGCCACCACCGCCCAGGTGGAGCGCACCTCACTGGTCTGCCCGCAGCCCCTGCAGGGCCTGACCGGCACCACCGCGCTCACCGCGTTCAGCCCGGCGGGCGCCACGGCCACCGGCGGCACCGGCTACGTCACCGACATCGCCCCGCCGCCCGCCGCCCCCACCGCGGCGCCCTCGGCGGCCGCGGACCCGGCCGCCCCCGCGGCCACCCCGGCCGCGACCCCGGCGGCCGTCCCGGGCGCCGCGGCCGCCCCCGCCGACGCCCGGCTCGTCCTCGCCAAGCCCGGCGTCCCGGTGGTGGCCCCGGCCGCCAACGGCGACACCGCGCCCGGCAGCACGGCCGCCGCCACCGACGGCTACGCCCCGGGCTTCACCGTCAGCCAGACCACCACCGTCACCGAGCAGCGCGGCCTCGGCCTCTCCGGCGTCACCTGCGGCCCGGCCGGCACGGGCTTCTGGTTCGCCGGCGCGAGCACCACCGACGGCCGGACGGACTACGTCAGCCTGACCAACCCCGGCTCCGTCCCCGCGGTCGCCGACCTGAAGCTGTACGGCGACAAGGGCCTCATCGAGAACGACGCGGCCACCGGCATCACGCTCGCCCCCGGCACCTCGCAGTCCGTCCTGCTGTCCACCCTCACCAAGGGCCCGGTCGCCGACCTCGCCGTCCGGGTGGTGGCCCGCAGCGGCCGGATCGGCGCCGCCCTGCACGCCGCCGACGGCAGCAAGGGCGCCGACTGGGTGCCCGCCTCGGCCGACCCGGCACCCGTCCAGGTGCTGCCCGGCCTGCCCGCCGACGCCTCCTCCGCCCGCCTGGTGGTGATGGCCCCGGCCGACGACGACGCCGACCTGAAGATCCAGCTGTCCGGCAAGAACGGCTGGTTCACCCCGGCCGGCAACGAGTCGATCCACGTCAAGGCCGGCATGGTCGCGGCCGTCGACCTCGGAAAGATCACCCGCGACGAGGTGGCCGGTCTGCGCCTGTCACCCACCGACGAGAAGCACCCCACCCCGGTGGTGGCCGGCCTGCGGGTCGACCGCACCGGCGCGAACGGCAAGTCGGACGCCGCCTGGCTCACCGGCGCGGTGCCGATCGGCACCCGCGCGAGCATCGCCGACAACCGGGGCGGCGGCGCGTCCACGCTCTACCTGACCTCGACGGGTGAGGCGGCGACCGTCCGGGTGACGTCCTCGGCCGGCTCCGGCGGCGGCACCCCCGCGGCCGGCACCGAGGTGCAGATCCCGGCGGGCGGCACGGTCGCCCTGCCGGCTCCGGAACCGGCCGGGCTGAGCGGCACCTTCGCGGTCACCCTGGAGACGGTCTCCGGCGGCCCGGTCGTCGCGGCCCGGATGCTCGCCGTCGCCACCAAGGACGTGCCGATGTTCACCATCCAGTCCCTGGCCGACGACCGCAGCACCGTCCGCGTCCCGCACGCCGACCAGGACCCGGGCCTGCTGGTCCGCTGAGCCGCCGCGGGGGGGGGGGGGGCGCAACGCGCCCCCCACACCGCGGGCCACACCAACGGGAGAGAAAAAAAAAGCCAAACAGCA
>NZ_JBHUWW010000077.1:29320-41893 GCF_042669755.1 Kitasatospora sp. NPDC057223
GTTGGGATGACCGCGTCGTGTGCACCGCATGACCTGCGCATGTAGTAGTTTTTCGGCGGGGAGCGGACGCTCCCGACGCGTGACGACCCAGGTCAGCGCACGACGTGCCGACAGCCCCCGACAGGGCCCCGCCGCGCGTCACTCCTCGTCGTAGCGGGGATCGATCGAGTCCGGCGACATCCCGAGCAGCTCCGCGACCTGCTCGATCAGGATCTCGTGCACCAGCGCGGCCCGGTCCTCGCGCGACTTCGCGCGGATCTCCACCGGCCGCCGGTACACCACGATGCGGCTCTTGCGCCCCTGTTTGGCCGGCACCACCCGCCCCAGCGGCACCCCGCCGTCCGGATCCGCCCCGCCCGGTTCGGGCTGCGGCACCTCCTGGACGGCGAACTCCACCTCGATCAGCTGTGGCCAGCGCCGTTCCAGCCGCTCCACCGACTCGCGCACGTAGTCGTCGAACAGTTCGGAGCGGCTGAGCGAGATCGGCACCTGAGGCGGTGCCAGCGGCCCGCGCAGGCCCCGGCCGTGCCGGTCTCGGTGCCGGGGGCGGCGCGACGGTCCCGTTGATGACTGCGATGCGGAGCTGTCCATATCACTGTCGAGCGTAGTCCTTGCACGCTCCGAAGTGGACCACCCCGACAGCAACTCCCGCCCCGCCCGCCGTCCCGCCCCGTGACCCGCGCCCACGGCGACACGGCGCACCCGCCGGGGGCAGGTCTTCGCTCCCCGGCGGGGAGTGCGGTACCGTCCACCCTCGTGAGCTCTGTACGTCGTTGTTCGCGGACCGCGTGCGGCCGACCGGCCGTCGCGACGCTGACGTACGTCTACGCGGACTCCACGGCCGTCCTCGGCCCGCTCGCCACCTACGCCGAGCCGCACTGCTACGACCTCTGCGCCGAGCACGCCGAGCGCCTCACCGCCCCCCGGGGCTGGGACGTCGTCCGCCTCGCCGCCGAGACCGGCCCGATGCGCCGCAGCAGCGACGACCTCGAAGCCCTCGCCAACGCCGTCCGCGAGGCCGCCCGCCCGCAGGAGCGCACACCCCGTCAGGGGCGCGGCCCCGAGGGCGATCCGACCGAGGGCGGCCGCCGGGGCCACCTGCGGGTGCTGCGGTCGCCGGACTAGTCAGGCTCGGCTCGCCTCCGGGGCGCCTGCTCCGGCGCCGACAGTCGTCGCTCGGGCAGTCCCTTCGCTCCCTTCCTCGCTCCTCCCTTTCGGCACCGGCGCGCCCCTTCGGCTCGCTCGCGGTTCTGCCGGGCTGAGGTCAGGGCCCTCCCGTCAGGGGGTGCCGGCACCCCGGTGGCACCGGGGGTTCGCGGTGCCCCGGTACGCTGCCACCTGACCGAGTGCCCGGCCGTGCCGGGCTCGGCCGATATCGTGACCAGGGGCGATCAGCCCGCAAGACCGGAAAACATCAGGGTGGAGCCGTAGTGCGCGACCTCAAGCAGCTCGTGAAGGCGTACGACGTCCGAGGCGTCGTGCCGGACCAGTGGGACGAGAGTCTGGCGCGCGCCTTCGGCGCGGCGTTCGTCCGTGTCACCGCGGCGACCGCGATCGTCATCGGCCACGACATGCGGCCCTCGTCGCCTTCGCTGAGCCGGGCCTTCGCCGAGGGCGCCGCCGCCTACGGGGCCGACGTCGTCGAGATCGGGCTCTGCTCGACCGACCAGCTGTACTACGCCAGCGGGAAGCTCGACCTGCCGGGCGCGATGTTCACGGCCAGTCACAACCCGGCCGAGTACAACGGCATCAAGCTGTGCCGGGCCGGCGCAGCGCCCGTCGGCCAGGACACCGGCCTGTCGGAGATCCGCGAGCTGGTCGAGTCCTGGACGGCCGAGGACGACACCGTCACCGTGCCCGCCGTCGACGTGAAGCCCGGCGCGCTCTCCGCCCAGGACAGCCTGCGCGGCTACGCCGACCACCTGCTCGGCCTGGTCGACCTCACCGCGATCCGCCCGCTCAAGGTGGTCGTGGACGCGGGCAACGGCATGGGCGGCCACACCGTCCCGACCGTCTTCGACGGTCTGCCGCTGGACGTCGTGCCGATGTACTTCGAGCTGGACGGCACCTTCCCCAACCACGAGGCCAACCCGCTCGACCCGAAGAACCTGGTCGACCTGCAGGCCAAGGTCCGGGAGACCGGCGCCGACATCGGCCTGGCCTTCGACGGTGACGCCGACCGCTGCTTCGTCATCGACGAGCGCGGCGAGCCCGTCTCGCCGTCCGCGATCACCGCCCTGGTCGCCGCCCGCGAGATCGCCCGTGCGAAGGCGGCCGGCGAGGCCGAGCCGACGATCATCCACAACCTGATCACCTCGTGGACGGTCCCCGAGGTCGTCCGCGAGCTGGGCGCCAAGCCCGTCCGCACCCGCGTCGGCCACTCGTTCATCAAGCAGGAGATGGCCGAGACCGACGCCGTCTTCGGCGGCGAGCACTCCGCGCACTACTACTTCCGCGACTTCTGGCGTGCCGACACCGGCATGCTCGCCGCCCTGCACGTGCTCGCCGCCCTCGGCGGGCAGGCCGGCACGCTCTCCGCGCTGACCGCCGAGTACGACCGGTACGCGGCCTCGGGCGAGATCAACAGCACCGTCACCGACCAGGCCGACCGGGTCGCCGCCGTCCGCGCCGCCTACGGCGACCTGCCGGGCGTCAGCGTGGACGAGCTGGACGGCCTGACCGTGGCCGGCGCCGACTGGTGGTTCAACCTGCGCGCCTCCAACACCGAGCCGCTGCTGCGCCTGAACGCCGAGGCCAAGGACGCCGCCAGGATGGCCGAGGTGCGCGACGGCGTGCTCGCCATCGTCCGCGCCTGATCCGCACGACCCCGCACGGTA
The DNA here is from genome assembly GCF_042669755.1 of Kitasatospora sp. NPDC057223. Lineage (NCBI taxonomy): Bacteria > Bacillati > Actinomycetota > Actinomycetes > Kitasatosporales > Streptomycetaceae > Kitasatospora > Kitasatospora sp. NPDC057223. The sequence goes on from NZ_JBHUWW010000077.1 coordinate 32,158, forward strand.
TGCGGGCGTCCGATGCGGGGCAGGCCTGACACAGTGACGGCCGCGCCCCGGCTCTGACCCCCCAGGTGCCCCGGCCGGTAGGGTGACTACCGGCCGGGGCACCGTCGTACCGCCCCTCCCCGCGAGATCTGGAGCCTGACGCCCAATGAAGCTGGAACCCTTCCTGCTGGAGATCCTGGTCTGCCCCCAGTGCCGGGCCGCGCTGACCGAGGGCGGCTCCGAGGAGCAGCCCGAGCTGGTCTGCACCGGTGAGAGCTGCGGACTGGCCTACCCCGTCCGCGACGGCATCCCCGTCCTGCTGATCGACGAGGCCCGCCGCCCGTCGTGACCCCCGGGCCCGACCGCCGGTCCGGCCGCCGGAAGACGGCAGCGGGCCGGCCCCGCCGGTGGCACCACCTCTGACCACCTCTGAGCCGGAGGCCAGCGCATGCTCGACGACACCCTGCTCGACGACCCGGCCGCGCTCCAGGGCGCCGACCACGACCACGCGCTGCTCGCCCTGGCCGGAGCCGGCGCCCGGGTCCGCACGGCGCTGCGCCTCGCGGACGCCTCCGGCCTGGCCGGGCTGCGCCCCGAGGGCCGCCCGCGCGGCGTCCTGGTGGCCGGCCACGGCAGCGCGCTGGCGGCGGGCGAGCTGCTCGCCGCGCTGGCCGGCACCGCCTGCCTGGTCACCACGCTGCCCCCGACCGACGTCGTGCCCCTCGCCCGCGAGGACCGGCGGCTGCGCACACCCGTCTTCTCGACCGGCCTGACCTGGCAGCTCCCCGGCTGGGCCGGCCCGCTCGACCTGCTGGTCATCGCCTCCGCCGACGGCGGCGAACGCGGTCTGATCGCCCTCGCCGAGCAGGCGTACGCGCGCGGCTGCGCGCTCGCGGTGATCGCCCCGACCGGCAGCGACCTCGCCGACGCGGCCCTCCAGGTGCGGGCACTGCCGCTGCCGTTCGTCCAGCCGTCGCTGCCCGACCGCGAGGACGACCGGGGCGTCGTCGGGCGCGGCCCGGGCGAGCCCGACCTGCCCGCCGAGGACCCGGGGGCGCTCTGGGCGTTCCTGGCCCCGCTGCTCGCGCTCACCGAGAAGACCGGCATCACCCAGCTCCCGGCCGGGTCACTGTCGGCCACCGCCGATTGGCTGGACGAGAGCGCGGTGCGCTACCGGCCGGACGCCGCCGCGTACACCAACCCGGCGAAGAGCCTGGCGGCCCGGCTCTCCGGCACCGTCCCGCTGGTGTGGGCCGAGGGCCCGCTGGCCGGCGCCGTCGCTGGCCGGTTCGCCGCGCAGCTCGCCGACCGGGCGGGCCGTCCGGCGCTGGCCGGCCTGCTCCCGCAGGCCCTGCTCGCGCACCGGGGCATGTTCGTCGGCCAGCTCGGCGGCGGCGCGGACCCGGACGACTTCTTCCGGGACCGCATCGACGAGCCCGACCCGCTGCTGCTCCAGGTCCTGCTGCTGCGTCACCTCCCCGGCCGGGAGGCCGCCACCGGGGACGAGGCGCAGAGCGGCGGGCCGTACGAGCAGCCGGCCGACGACGACACCCCGCGCGGCGTCGCGGTCGCCCGGGCCCACCGGCTGGCCGCCGCACACGAGGTACGGCTGACCGAGTACGCGAGCGGCCGGACGGACGTGCTGCACGCCCTGGCCGACCTGGTCGCGCTGACCGACTTCGCCGCCGTCTACCTGGGCCTGGCGGCGGCGGCCGGCTGACGCCGCGACGGGTGCGCCGCCCCGGCCGGGTACCGTATGCGCTCGGCGGCACAGCAAAGCCCCGGTAAAGCCCCGGGCCCGGCCGCAGCAGGGCACGGGCACGGGGCACAGTCAGAGCACAGCGACAGCACAGCGCAGGCCGGAGCACCGGCCCAGTCGGAGGGAACGAACCCGAGCATGAGTACCGAAGGCGGGACCAAGGCGCTGGTGGCGGCACTGTCCGCGAACCTGGCGATCGCGGCGGCCAAGTTCACGGCCTTCGCCTTCACCGGCTCCTCCTCGATGCTCGCCGAGGGCGTCCACTCGGTCGCCGACTCCGGCAACCAGGTGCTGCTGCTGGTCGGCGGCAAGCGGGCCCGCCGGGCGGCGGACGAGGAGCACCCGTTCGGCTACGGCCGCGAGCGCTACATCTACGCCTTCCTGGTCGCGATCGTGCTGTTCAGCGTCGGCGGCCTGTTCGCGATCTTCGAGGGCTACGAGAAGATCCACGACCCGCACGAGCTGCACGGCTGGTACTGGGCCGTCGGTGTGCTGGTCTTCGCGATCCTGATGGAGGGCTGGTCCTTCCTGACGGCGATCAGGGAGTCCAACAAGGCGAAGGGCGGCCTCGGCTGGGTGGAGTTCATCCGCCGGGCCAAGGCGCCCGAGCTGCCGGTCGTCCTGCTGGAGGACACCGGTGCGTTGATCGGCCTCGTGCTCGCCCTGCTCGGCGTCTCGCTCACCGTGGTCACCGGCAACGGCGTCTGGGACGGCATCGGCACCCTGTGCATCGGCATCCTGCTGGTGGTCATCGCGGTCGTGCTCGCGCTGGAGACGAAGTCCCTGCTGCTCGGCGAGTCCGCGGACAAGGAGGTCGTCCAGCGGATCCGCGAGGCCCTGGTCGACCACGACGACGTCACCCGGGTGATCCACATGCGCACCCTGCACCTCGGCCCCGAGGAACTGCTGGTCGCCGCGAAGATCGGCGTCAACGCCGAGGACAGCGCCGCCCAGGTGGCGGAGGCCATCGACGCGGCCGAGATCCGGGTCCGCCGGGCCGTGCCGATCGCCCGGGTGATCTACCTGGAGCCGGACGTCTACAGCGACGAGAAGGCCGCCGCGGGCGACGACCCGCTGGCCACGCCGGGCGGGGACGGCCCGGCCGCCGCCCACTGACCCTCCCGGGGAACCGTCTGACACGGGCTCCGTACGGCCGGATCCGGCCGTACGGAGCCCGTCTTCGCCGACCGTCGGTGTAGATTCGTCACCAGTGCCAAACGTCGCTGCTGATGGCGGTCGATCGGTGGTACGCGGTTCGTCCGCGGCGCCCCCGGTCGAGGGAGAGAGGTCCTCCGACGGATTGTGCCGAGCAGCAGGGAGCCGGCTTGCCCGGTGGCCCCGGCGTTGCCGCGCACCCGTGGCCCCGCCGTGCTGCGACGCACACCGGACCTTGGCCCACGCCCCATTCCCATGCAGCGAGGAGCAGACGCATGTCGTCGAACACCACCGGTGACTTCAAGGTCGCCGACCTCTCCCTGGCGCCGTTCGGCCGCAAGGAGATCCAGCTGGCCGAGCACGAGATGCCCGGCCTGATGTCCATCCGCGAGGAGTACGCGGCCGCGCAGCCGCTGGCCGGCGCCCGCATCACCGGCTCGCTGCACATGACCGTGCAGACCGCCGTCCTGATCGAGACCCTCACCGCGCTCGGCGCGGAGGTCCGCTGGTGCTCCTGCAACATCTTCTCCACCCAGGACCACGCCGCCGCCGCCATCGCGGTCGGCCCCGAGGGCACCGTCGAGAACCCGTCGGGCGTTCCGGTGTTCGCCTGGAAGGGCGAGACGCTGGAGGAGTACTGGTGGTGCACCGAGCAGGCGCTCACCTGGCCGAACGGCGAGACGCCGAACATGATCCTGGACGACGGCGGTGACGCCACCCTGCTGATCCACAAGGGTGTCGAGTTCGAGAAGGCCGGCGCCGCGCCGGACCCGTCGACCGCCGACAACGACGAGCTCCGCATCGTCCTGGAGCTGCTCAACCGCACGCTCACCGAGTCGCCCAGCAAGTGGACCGAGGTCGCCGCCACCATCAAGGGCGTCACCGAGGAGACCACCACCGGCGTCCACCGCCTGTACGAGATGCACCGCGACGGCAAGCTGCTGTTCCCGGCCATCAACGTCAACGACGCCGTCACCAAGTCGAAGTTCGACAACAAGTACGGCTGCCGCCACTCGCTGATCGACGGCATCAACCGCGCCACCGACGTCCTGATCGGCGGCAAGGTCGCCGTCGTCGCCGGCTACGGCGACGTCGGCAAGGGCTGTGCCGAGTCGCTGCGCGGCCAGGGCGCCCGGGTCATCATCACCGAGATCGACCCCATCTGCGCCCTCCAGGCCGCGATGGACGGCTACCAGGTCACCACCCTGGAGGAGGTCGTCTCGATCGCCGACATCTTCATCACCACCACGGGCAACAAGGACATCATCCTTGCCTCGCACATGGAGCAGATGAAGCACCAGGCGATCGTCGGCAACATCGGCCACTTCGACAACGAGCTCGACATGGCCGGCCTCGCCAAGCTCCCCGGCGTGGTGAAGACCGAGGTCAAGCCGCAGGTCCACGAGTGGCGCAAGGCGGACGGCCGCACCATCATCGTCCTCTCCGAGGGCCGCCTGCTGAACCTGGGCAACGCGACCGGCCACCCGTCCTTCGTGATGTCCAACTCCTTCGCGAACCAGACCATCGCGCAGATCGAGCTGTTCACGAAGACCGAGCAGTACCCGGTCGGCGTGTACGTCCTCCCGAAGCACCTGGACGAGAAGGTCGCCCGCCTGCACCTGGACGCGCTGGGCGTGAAGCTCACCGTCCTCTCGCAGGACCAGGCCGACTACATCGGCGTCCCGGTCGAGGGCCCGTACAAGGCGGACCAGTACCGCTACTGATCCACCGAGGTACGCGTACGGCCGGTGCTCCGCGCGGAGCACCGGCCGTACGCGTGTGCACCCGGCGGTGTCAGGCGAGCACGTCGGCGGTCCAGTTCGCCGGGTCGGTGCCGAGCAGGGTGAACCGGCTCAGCCAGCCGTCGGTGCCGCCGACCGCGGCGTACTGCTCCGGGGTGTCGAGCCAGGTGGCGCACACCTTCAGGCCCGTAGCGCTCACGCAGGCCTGCGGAATCCAGTGGATGCCCGGCGGAAGCTCGACGGTCGGGGTCGCCTCGGGCAGGTCGGGGCCGACGGTGGCATCCAGAGCGACCCCGTCCAACTGGAAGCTGATCCTCGCCTCCCAGGGGCGGCCGGTGTACGTGTCACGCTGCGTGTAGCTCACCCCGAGAGGGGTGGCGCCGGCCGGCAGAGCGCCGACCCGGAACGGCAGCGGTACGGCGACGTGCCCGACCAGTACCCCCTCGGCCGTCCGGTGGAGGACCTCCGGGGTCCCGTCGTCCGCCGAGAGGGCCCACTGGACCTCCGCCCACCGGCCGTCGGCCGTCTCCCAGCGCAGGTACCGGTCACTCCCCGGAGCCGCAGAGTCGGTGGGACCAGTACCCAGCCAGTACGCGCTCCGCCCGTGCACGTCGGGGGCCGGCACCTGGTACTGCTGCCCGCCGCCCGGCCAGTTGCCGACCGGGGGCAGTACACCTGCGGGGTACACCTTCAACCAGATCAGCGATTCCGATCCCTTTTCCCCGGCAGGCCGCGCACGGTCGGCCCTCACCAGGTTGTCCGTCGGGTTGCCGCTGGACCCCATGATGTACGTGACGCCGTCGAACCCCTCCGGCAGCCAGCCGAACTTCGCCTCGACGGTCAGCGGATCGTGGCCGGTGTCGGCGACGAGCGCGGGCGAGCCGGCCGGCACCGGCGGCGGTCCTCCGGCGGCGGGGCCGACCGAGGTGCCGTCCTGCCCCCCGGCGGGCAGTCCCAGGGCCAGTGTCGATGCGAGCACCGCGACGGCGGTGACGCTGCCGAAAACCGACATCCGGCGCCGCCGCAGCCGCGCCCGGCCCTTGCGGATCGTCCAGGCGAGGTCCAGCCGGGCCGCCGGGGCGGGTGCGTCGGCGAGTGCCCCCAACTCCGTGCCCAGGGTCTCCACGTCGTTGTTCATGAGGTGGTCCTTTCCGCCGCCAGCACCGGGCGGAGTTCGAGGAGGCGGCGCAGTGCGTCGAGCCCCCGTGAGGTCTGACTCTTGACGTTCCCGGTGGAGCAGCCCATGGCCTCGGCCGTCTGCTCGACCGTCAGGTCGCAGTAGTAGCGCAGCACCACCGTGGCCCGCTGGCGGGGCGGCAGTGCCGACAGTGCGTGCCGGAGATCCATCGCGGCTTCCAGGTCGCGGGCGGCCGCCAGCGACTCGGGCAGGTCGGCCGTGCGCCGCCGGGCCGTCCAGCGGCCCCACGGGGAGCGCTGCTCGGCCAGGAAGGTGTTCACCAGGATCGTCCTGGCGTAGCCCTCCCGGTTGTCGACCCGCATCATCCGGGGCCACTGCACGTACAGCTTGGTCACGGTCTCCTGCACCAGGTCGTCCGCCCGGTGCCAGTCGGCGCAGAGCAGGTAGGCCACCTTGCGGAGCCATGGGGCCCTGGATGCGACGAACTCGGTGAAATCGGCGTCGCGTTGCTGCTTCGCCATAACGTGATCCCCCTCTCCGGGCGGTGTGTTCCCGCACCACCCGGCTCCTTGATGCGCCTTGGCCGCAGGAGGTTGCACCACCGGGCGGACCGGTTCGCGGCCGGCTGCCCGACGTAGGCTTCAGCCCATGCCCAACGGCCGCTACTCGCTGCACACGTCCACGACGCCTGGCCACGACCACGTCCTCCTCGGCGAGGAGCGGTTCAGCTGCGCCCCCGGCCCGGCCGGCTGGCGCTACGTCTCCAAGACGTACGCGCCCGACGGCAGCACCATCGGCACCGTCGACCTCACCCTCGACTCGCGCTGCCGGCCACTGCGGCTGGAGCTGCGGGCCGGCGGCTGGCAGGTCCGCGGTGGCGCCGTCGACGGGGTCGCCTGGGTGCGGACCGACGCGGCCGACCCGGCGGGGGAGCACGCCACGGAGGGGCACGACCGCGCGCACGGCTTCTCCGGCCGCTCGCCCGCGTTCCTGATCGCCACCGCGCGGATGCTGCGCCTCCGGCCGGGAGCCGCGACGAGGGTCCGGCTGGTGGCCTTCACCGAGCCGGTGCTGGGGCCGCGCACCTTCGACCAGGGCTGGTCACTGGAGGGCACCGAGACACACGACACCGACTCCGGCCAGCTGCTCGTCGAGCGCTACGAGGTCACGGACCTGGAGACGGGGGAGCAGCAGCTCGTCCACCTGGCCGGGGACGTCGTGCTGGCCGCTCCCGGCATCGAACTGGAGGAGCTGGCGTCACCGCCCAACCCGTGGCCGGCGGAGTTCACCGGCTGAGCGGGTCCGGCAGCTGCGGGTCAGCCGGGCGGGGCGAAGCCGGTGCCCGGCTGCGGCTGGGGCTGCGGAGTTGCCGGTTGCGGGAGTGCCGGCTGCGCCGCCTGCTGCGGCAGCGGTGCCGGGGGAGCCGGAGGTGCGGGCGCGGGCGCGGGCCGCTGCGCCGCCCACGCCGCATTGACGCGCACCGGTGGCTCGCCCGGCTGCGGGTACGGCGTCTGCTGCTGGAATCCTTGCGGCTGGGCCTGCTGGTGAACCGCCTGCTGGTGGGCGCCGGTGGCCCTGGCCCACTCGCGGCGCTGCCGCTCGGCCAGCACCGCGCCGAGGTACGCGGCCGGGTGCACCCCCTGGGGAGCCGGGTGACCCGTCCGGGAGGCGAGGTCGCCGGCCAGTCGCAGTGCCATGCTCTGCGCCACCTGCGGATCCAACTGGCCCAGGCGGCCGAGGAGTTGCCGGACAGCGAGCCAGAGCCCGTCCGGCACGGCGGACAGGTCCAGCGCCACCAGTTCGCCGCCCAGCGCCTGCATCAGCTGGGGGTGCACGGGCGGCAGGGACGGCCCCCCGCGTCCCGCACCGGGCACCCGCTCCCGTACGACCAGGGTGCCCGCGAAGATGTCGCCCAGCCGGCGTCCGTCCTGGGACACCAGGCTGCTGATCACCGCCGGTACCGCGCTCAGCGAGATGATCTCGAAGAACCCGACCAGGCCGCGCACCAGGGCGTGCCGGAACCGCACCGGCCCGCCGTCCCGGCGGACCACCCGCAGCCCGAGCGCCAGCTTGCCCAGTGAGCGCCCGCCGGACAGCGTCTCCACCATCACCGGGACCGCGACCAGGAAGAACACCGTCATCGCGAGCAGGGTGGCGGTGACGGCGGCGCCGTCGATGTCCACGGCGAGCACGGCGAAGACGACGGCCGCCAGCAGGAAGCCCAGCCCCTCCACCAGCAGGTCGAGGGCGACGGCCAGCGCACGGCTGGGAAGTTTCGCCGCCCGCAGGCCGAGGACGACCGCCTCGCCAGTCACCAGGTCGCTCACGGCACCCGCCCGTTCCATGTCATCGCCGGCCGGGGTGGGCAGCGACCGTCCGGTCGGCCCCGCGCAGACCGCCCCCCGTGATCGCGTGATCTGCCGCCGCAAACATACGGGCAGCCGTGCCCGCCCGGGAAGGGCGGTCCGGGCTCTGGCATGCTGACCCCGCCCGGCCTGTCCCTCCACCGCCTTACCCCTCCCGCCGACCCTGGAGCGTGCCGCATGGACCTGGACGTCTTCGTCACCACCCACCAGGGGGAGTGGGCGCGACTGGACGCCCTGATCAGGACGCGCCGGCTCAGTGGTGAGCAGGCCGACGAACTGGTGACCCTCTACCAGCGGGTCACCGGCCACCTGGCCAAGATCCAGGCCGCGGCGCCCGATCCCACCCTCGAAGGCAGGCTCACCACGCTGGTCGCCCGCGGCCGGGACGCCGTGACCGGCAGCCGGAGCACCGGGTGGCGCGACGTCGGCCACTACTTCGCGGTCAGCTTCCCGGCCACGCTCTACCGCTCGCGCCGCTGGTGGATCCCGGTCGCCGTGGTGTCGCTGCTCGGCGCTGCCCTGGTCGCCTGGTGGGTGGCCAACCACCCGGAGGTCCGGAACAGCCTCGTCGCCCCCGTCGAACTGCACGAGCTCACCCGGCCGGGTGGATCCTACGAGTCGTACTACTCGGACCGTCCGGCCAGTTCGTTCGCCGCCCAGGTGTGGACGAACAACGCCTGGATCGCCGCCCAGTGCCTGCTGTTCGGCATTGCCCTCGGCCTGCCCGTCCTCTGGGTGCTGGTGACGAACGTCTTCAACCTGGGCATCGGCATCGGGCTGATGGCCTCGGCCGGGCGGCTCGACCTCTTCCTCGGCCTGCTCATCCCGCACGGCCTGCTGGAGCTGACCGCCGTCTTCGTGGCCGGCGGCCTGGGCCTGCGCCTGGGCTGGACGATCATCGATCCCGGCCCCCGCGACCGGGCGACCGCCCTGGCGGAGGAGGGCCGCGCCATCATCGGCGCGGTCATCGGCCTCGCCGTGGTGCTTTTCGCGAGCGGCATCCTGGAGGCCTTCGTAACGCCGTCCGGCCTGCCCACCTGGGCGCGTATCGCCATCGGCATCGCGGCAGAGACGCTCTTTCTCCTCTATGCGCTGCTCCTGGGGCGCCGCGCCGCGGCCGCCGGCGAGTTCGGCGATGTGGACGCAGCCGACCGGGCGGATCTGCAGCCCGTCGCCGCCTGAGGGCGATGTGCTCGGCAGGCCTCTGACCTGCTACTCTTCTGACATCCCGAACGAACCATTGACTTGGCACGAACGGGCTAGTAGGCTCAAACGGTTGCGTCGGACTGGACAACAGTCGGACGCGGGCGCTAGTGTCCACGACACCGCCGAATTCGAGGCAGAACGCATTTACGAATGCCTGCTCGATCAGGTAGACCCCGGAACTGAGCACATCGAAACCTTTGATAGGCTTCGTAGCGAAGTCGAAGGAAATCCCCTCAGCGGGAATTCAGAGAAACAAAGCGCCGGTCAAACCGGCCGCGCGGATCTGATAAGCTGAGAACACGAAAGAACGAAGCGCCCGGAGAGACCGTGAGAGCGGCTCGAAGGAAGTGTCCGTTCCTTGAGAACTCAACAGCGTGCCAAAAGTCAACGC
>NZ_JBHUWW010000078.1:0-41330 GCF_042669755.1 Kitasatospora sp. NPDC057223
CCGCCACGCGGGGAGCGTGGCGGTGCCGGCTGCCGGGGGCCCGGGATCAGGCCTGGACGTCCTCGCCGTCCGCCGTCGCCGTGCCTTCTGCAGTCTCTACAGTCTCGATGACGTCGCCGGACCCGGCCGCGATGGCCTCGTCCTCCGCCGTCTCCTCGTCCTCCGCCTCCGCGTTGCGGGCCATGCCCACCACCGCGTCGCGCTTTCCGAGGTTGATCAGTTGGACGCCCATCGTGTCACGTCCGGTTTCACGAACGCCCGAAACTCTGGTGCGGATTACACCACCCGAGAGGGTGATCGCCATGATCTCGTCCGTGGAGTCGACCACCAGGGCGCCGACCAGCGAGCCGCGGCCCTCGACGATCTTCGCCGCCTTGGTGCCGTAGCCGCCTCGCCCCTGGACACGGTACTCGTCCACCCCGGTGCGCTTGGCATAGCCACCGTCCGTCGCGGTGAACACGAAGGTGCCCTCGCGGACGACGTTCATCGACAGCAGCTCGTCGTCCTCGCGGAACGACATGCCCTTCACCCCGGAGGTGGCCCGGCTCATCGGGCGCAGCGACTCGTCGGTCGCGGTGAAGCGGATGGACTGCGCCTTGCGCGACACCAGCAGCAGGTCGTCGTCGGCGGAGACCAGCTCGGCGCCGATCAGCTCGTCGTCGTTGCCGTGCTCGTCCGTCCGCAGGTTGATCGCGATCAGACCGCCGGAGCGCGGGGAGTCGTAGTCCTTGAGCGGGGTCTTCTTGACCAGGCCGGCCCGGGTCGCGAGGACCAGGTACGGCTTGTCCAGGTACGTGCGCACGGCCATCACCTGGGTGATGTGCTCGTCCGGCTGGAAGGCCAGCAGGTTGGCCACGTGCTGGCCGCGGGCGTCGCGCCCGGCGTCCGGCAGCTCGTAGCCCTTGGCGCGGTAGACCCGGCCCTTGTTGGTGAAGAAGAGGATCCAGTTGTGCGTGGTCGTCACGAAGAAGTGGTCGACCAGGTCGTCCTGCTTCAGCTGCGCGCCGCGGACGCCCTTGCCGCCGCGCTTCTGCGAGCGGTAGAGGTCGCTGCGGGTGCGCTTGACGTAGCCGCCACGGGTGATCGTGACGACGATGTCCTCCTCGGCGATGAGGTCCTCGACGGACATGTCACCGTCGAACGGGATCAGGGTGGAGCGCCGCTCGTCGCCGTACTTCTCGACGATCGCGGTCAGTTCCTCCGAGATGATCTCGCGCTGGCGCGGCGGGGAGGCGAGGATCGCGTTGTACTCGTCGATCTTGCGCTGCAGCTCGTCGTGCTCGTCCATGATCCGGCGGCGCTCCAGGGCGGCCAGCCGGCGGAGCTGCATCTCCAGGATCGCGTTGGCCTGCAGCTCGTCGATCGACAGCAGGCCCATCAGGCCGCTGCGGGCCGCGTCCGCGCTGTCCGAGGCCCGGATCAGCGCGATGACCTCGTCGATCAGGTCGAGCGCCTTGAGCAGCGCGCGCAGGATGTGCGCCCGCTCCTCGGCCTTGCGCAGCCGGAAGGTGGTGCGGCGGACGATGACCTCGACCTGGTGGTTGACCCAGTGCCGGATGAAGGCGTCGAGCGAGAGCGTGCGCGGCACACCGTCGACCAGGGCCAGCATGTTGGCGCCGAAGTTGGTCTGCAGGTCGGTGTGCTTGTAGAGGTTGTTCAGCACCACCTTGGCGACGGCGTCGCGCTTGAGCACGACGACCAGGCGCTGGCCGGTGCGCGAGGAGGACTCGTCGCGGACGTCGGCGATGCCGGCGACCTTGCCGTCCTTCACCAGGTCGGCGATCTTCAGCGCCAGGTTGTCCGGGTTGACCTGGTACGGCAGTTCGGTGATCACCAGGCACTGGCGGCCCTGGATCTCCTCGACCTCCACCACCGCGCGCATGGTGATCGAGCCGCGGCCGGTGCGGTACGCGTCCTCGATCCCGCGGCGGCCGACGATCAGCGCACCGGTCGGGAAGTCCGGGGCCTTGATCCGCTCGATCAGGGCTTCCAGCAGCTCCTCGTTGGAGGCCTCGGGGTGCTCCAGCGCCCAGAGCGCGCCGGAGGCGACCTCGCGCAGGTTGTGCGGCGGGATGTTGGTCGCCATGCCGACCGCGATGCCGGTGGCACCGTTGATCAGCAGGTTGGGGATGCGGGCCGGCAGGACGGTCGGCTCCTGCGAGCGGCCGTCGTAGTTGGCGGCGAAGTCGACGGTCTCCTCGTCGATGTCGCGCATCATCTCCATGGCGAGCGGCATCATCTTGCACTCGGTGTAGCGCATGGCCGCCGCCGGGTCGTTGCCCGGGGAGCCGAAGTTGCCGTTGCCGTCCACCAGCGGCATCCGCAGCGACCACGGCTGGGCCAGGCGGACCACGGTGTCGTAGATCGAGGTGTCACCGTGCGGGTGGTAGTTGCCCATCACGTCGCCGACGACGCGGGCGCACTTGTAGTAGCCCTTCTCGGGGCGGTACCCGCCGTCGTACATCGCGTACAGGACGCGCCGGTGCACCGGCTTGAGGCCGTCGCGGACCTCGGGCAGCGCGCGGCTGACGATCACGCTCATCGCGTAGTCGAGGTAGGAGCGCTGCATCTCGGTCTCGAGCTCGATCGGCTCGACCCGGGAGACGAAGACATCGGTGGCGGTACTGTCCGGCTGCTCGCCGTCAGGACGGTTCTCGTCGACCACTGGTGGTCAGTTTCCTTTCACGCGTGACTGGTACGTGGCGGCGGGGGCGGGCCCCGTCACACGTCCAGGAAGCGGACGTCCTTGGCGTTGCGCTGGATGAAGGACCGGCGGGCCTCGACGTCCTCGCCCATCAGGACGGAGAAGAGGTCGTCGGCGCGGGCCGCGTCCTCCAGGGTGATCTGCTGCAGCAGCCGGTGCGCCTGGTCCATGGTGGTGATCCGCAGCTCCTCGGCGTTCATCTCGCCGAGACCCTTGAAGCGCTGGATGGCGTCGTCCTTGGGCAGCCGGCGGCCGGCCGCGAGACCGGCGGCGATCACGGAGTCCTTCTCGCGGTCCGAGTAGACGTAGTCGAAGTCGTCCCGGCCCCACTTGATCTTGTAGAGCGGCGGCATCGCCAGGTAGACGTAGCCGGACTCGACCAGCGGGCGCATGAAGCGGAACAGCAGGGTCAGCAGCAGCGTGCGGATGTGCTGCCCGTCGACGTCGGCGTCCGCCATCAGGACGATCTTGTGATAGCGGAGCTTGGACTCGTCGTAGTCCTCCTGGATGCCGCAGCCGAAGGCCGAGATCAGTGCCTGGACCTCGGTGTTCTGCAGCACCTTGTCGATCCGGGCCTTCTCGACGTTCAGGATCTTGCCGCGGATCGGGAGGATCGCCTGGGTGCGCGGGTCACGGCCCTGCTTGGCGGAGCCGCCGGCGGAGTCGCCCTCGACGATGAAGATCTCGCACTCGGCCGGGTCCTTGGACTGGCAGTCGCTGAGCTTGCCCGGCAGCGAGGCGCTCTCCAGCAGGCCCTTGCGGCGGGTGAGGTCACGCGCCTTGCGGGCCGCGACCCGGGCGGTGGCCGCCTGGATCGACTTCCGGATGATGTCCGAGGCCTCGGTCGGGTGGCGGTCCAGCCAGTCGTTCAGCTGCTCGTGCACCACCTTCTGGACGAAGGTCTTCGCCTCGGTGTTGCCCAGCTTGTCCTTGGTCTGGCCCTCGAACTGCGGCTCGCCGAGCTTGACCGAGATGATCGCGGTCAGACCCTCGCGGATGTCCTCGCCGGAGAGGTTGTCGTCCTTCTCGCGGAGCAGCTTCTTGTCCCGCGCGTAGCGGTTGACCAGCCCGGTCAGCGCCGCGCGGAAACCCTCCTCGTGGGTGCCGCCGCCGTGCGTGTGGATGGTGTTCGCGAAGCTGTAGACACCCTCGGTGTACGAGGAGTTCCACTGCATGGCGATCTCCACCGAGATCGTCTTCTCCTTGTCCTCCGACTCGAAGTCGATCACGGAGGGGTGGATCACCTCGCCCTTGCGGGAGTTGAGGTGCGTCACGAAGTCGGCGATGCCGCCGTCGTACTTGTACGTGACGGAGAGCGGCTTGCCGTCCTCGTCCAGGTGCTCCGGGCGCTCGTCCGTCAGGGCGATGGTCAGGCCCTTGTTCAGGAAGGCCATCTCCTGGAAGCGGCGCGAGAGCGTCTCGAAGGAGTAGACGGTCGTCTCGAAGATGTCCGGGTCGGCCCAGAAGGTGACACTGGTGCCCGTCCGGTCGACCGCCTCGTGCTTCACCAGCGGTGCGGTCGGGGCGCCCTGCTTGTACTCCTGCGTCCAGCGGTGGCCCTCGGTGTGGATCTCCACCGCCAGGCGGGTGGAGAGCGCGTTGACCACCGAGACGCCGACTCCGTGCAGACCGCCGGAGACGGCGTAGCCGCCGCCGCCGAACTTGCCGCCCGCGTGCAGCACCGTCAGCACGACCTCGACGGCCGGCTTGTCCTGCCCGGGGACGTTGCCGACCGGGATACCGCGGCCGTTGTCGACCACCCGGACCCCGCCGTCGGCCAGGATCGTCACGTCGATGGTGTCGGCGTGGCCGGCCATGGCCTCGTCGACGGAGTTGTCCACCACTTCCTGCACGAGGTGGTGGAGCCCGCGCTCGCCCGTCGAGCCGATGTACATGCCGGGGCGCTTGCGGACGGCGTCGAGGCCCTCCAACACCTGGATGGCGTTGGCGTCGTAGGACTTCCCGGTCGCCGGGTCGACGGGTTCTGGGTTCTGGCTGGAGTTGCCGGAATCGGCCACGAAGCGCCCTCTCTGGCACAGCACGGGCCGCATGTTCTCCCACTGGACGGGAGAGCGTGCGACCACGGCGGTTCGACTCGGTTGCTACAAGCAACAGTGTTTGGCTTTCAGTCTACCGGTACGACTGACAGAGATGGGCGTTTGGCAGCCCCTGAGGGCAGATATGCAGCCCGAAACACCCTCTGGACATGTCCCGATACTCGCCCGGGGGGCCCAGACCGCTCAAAAGGGCCGTCAGCGGTTCCAGAGGACGACCGTCCGCCCGCTGCGGACGGCACCGGCGGAGCCGGGCTCACCCCCAGGTGTCGCCGGGCCCCTTGCTCCCGGGCGCGCGCAGCCGCCCGTACCCTCTGACCGGCGCCGCCGGGCCCAGCACCTTGATCGTCTTCACCGTGCCGTGCCCCAGTTCGTGGTTCAGCCGCGCCACCAGCTGGCGGGCCAGCAGGCGCAGCTGGGTGGCCCAGGCGGTCGAGTCGCACTGGACGGTGAGCACGGCCGTCGCCTCCTCGTAGTGCTTCGGCTCACAGTGCGCCGAGATGTTCGGCCCGACGATCTGCGGCCACCGCCCCATCACCCCGCCCACCGCGGCCGGCGCCTCCCAGCCGCGCTCGGTGATCAGCCGGTTCAGCGCGGCTCCCAGCGGCACCGGGTCCCGCCCGTCCGCGCGGGCGCCGCTGCGCAGGCCGTGCCGCTTGGCCTCACGCTTCTCCCGGACCTGCTCGCCGCGCTTGCGCGCCTGCTCCTTGGCGGCCCGCAGCGCGACCCGCGCCAGGTCCACGCCCGAGGGCTCGGGGGACTGCTGCACCGGATCGCTCACGACGATCTCCTTTTCCCCAGGCTGTGGACAGGCCGTCCAGCTTACGAGTCCCGCGGGCTCGCGGGGCACGGCACACAGGAGATCCACGAACCCGCTACCGGGGTCACCGGTCGATCCGGCGGACCTCACCGTCCGCGACCGCGAACCGCACACCCGACAGCGCCTTCGGGACGTCCTCGGCGACCGCCGCCGTCACCAGGACCTGCTCGCCGCCCGCCACCAGCTCCGCCAGCCGGTCCCGGCGCCGGGCGTCCAGCTCCGCGAACACGTCGTCCAGGATCAGCACCGGCTCCCCGCCGTCCGCCCGCAGCAGCTCGTACGAGGCCAGCCGCAGGGCCAGCGCGTACGACCAGGACTCACCGTGGCTCGCGTAGCCCTTCGCGGGCAGCGGCCCCAGTCGCAGCACCAGTTCGTCGCGGTGCGGGCCGACCAGGGTCAGGCCGCGGTCGATCTCCTGCTTGCGGGCCGCCAGCAGCGCCCCGAGCAGCTGCTCCTCGGCCTGCTCGCGGCTGGCCGGCAGCTCGCCCTCGAAGGAGCTGCGGTACTCCAGCACCGTCTCACCGGCACCGGGGGCCAGTTGTTCGTACGCCTGGTGCACCAACGGCTGCAGAGCGGCCACCAGTTGGATCCGGAAGGCCGTCAACTCGGCTCCGGCGCGGGCCAGGTGGCCGTCCCAGATCTCCAGGGTGGAGAGGTCGCCGCCCTTGCCGCCACCGCCCCGGCGGGCCATCGCGGCCGTCTTCAACAGGGCGTTGCGCTGCTTCAGCACCCGCTCGTAGTCCGACCGCACCCCGGCCAGCCGCGGGGCCCTGGCGGTGAGCAACTCGTCCAGGAACCGGCGCCGTTCACCCGGATCGCCCTTGACCAGCGAGAGGTCCTCCGGGGCGAACAGGACGGTGCGCAGCAGGCCCAGCACGTCGCGCGGGCGGACGTTGTCGGAGCGGTTGATCCGGGCCCGGTTGGCCTTGCCCGGGGTGATCTCCAGCTCCACCAGGGTGCTGCGGGTGCCCGCGGTGATCGAGGTGCGGACGACGGCCCGCTCGGCGCCGAGCCGGATCAGCGGGGCTTCGGTGGCCACCCGGTGGCTGCCCAGGGTGGCGACGTAGCCGATCGCCTCCACCAGGTTGGTCTTGCCCTGGCCGTTGGGGCCCACGAACGCCGTCACGCCCGGGTCGAGGGGAACCTCGGCCCGGGCGTACGAGCGGAAGTCGGCGAGCGACAGATGCGCTACATGCATGGGTGTGGACTGCGCTCGCCTTCTGGGCCTGCCGCCGGCTTACTTGTTCTCGACCGCGTGCCCGCCGAACTGGTTGCGCAGCGCGGCGATCATCTTCATCTGCGGGGAGTCGTCCTGGCGGGACGCGAAGCGGGCGAACAGCGAGGCCGTGATCGCGGGCAGCGGCACCGCGTGGTCGATGGCGGCCTCGACCGTCCAGCGGCCCTCGCCGGAGTCCGCGGCCCAGCCCTTGAGCTGGGCGAGGTGCTCGTCGTCGTCCAGCGCGCGGACGGCGAGGTCGAGCAGCCAGGAGCGGATGACCGTGCCCTCCTGCCAGCTGCGGAAGACCTCGCGCACGTCGGTGACCTCGGGGGCCGCCTCCAGCAGCTCCCAGCCCTCGGCGAAGGCCTGCATCATGGCGTACTCGATGCCGTTGTGGACCATCTTCGCGAAGTGGCCCGCGCCGACCGCGCCCGCGTGGACCGAGCCGAACTCGCCCTCGGGCTTGAGCGCCTCGAAGACCGGGAGGGCCTTGGCGACGTGCTCGGCGTCGCCGCCGTACATCAGCGCGTAGCCGTTCTCCAGGCCCCAGACGCCGCCGGAGACACCGCAGTCGACGAAGCCGATGCCCTTGGCGGCCAGCGACTCGGCGTGCTTGATGTCGTCCGTCCAGCGCGAGTTGCCGCCGTCGACGACGACGTCACCGGGGGAGAGCAGCTCGGCGAGCTCGTCGACGGTGGCCTGGGTCGCGGCGCCTGCCGGGACCATCACCCACACCACGCGCGGGCCCTGGAGCTTGTTGACGAGCTCCTGCAGGCTGGCGACGTCGGAGACGTCGGGGTTGCGGTCGTAGCCGATGACGGTGTGGCCGGCGCGGCGGATCCGCTCGCGCATGTTGCCGCCCATCTTGCCGAGACCGATGAGGCCGAGCTCCATGACCAATCCTTACCTGTGGTGACGTGCCTTTACGGCGGCGCCGTTGCCGCACAGATTGAGCCTACGCCGGGAGC
This sequence comes from Kitasatospora sp. NPDC057223, assembly GCF_042669755.1. Classification (NCBI taxonomy): domain Bacteria; kingdom Bacillati; phylum Actinomycetota; class Actinomycetes; order Kitasatosporales; family Streptomycetaceae; genus Kitasatospora; species Kitasatospora sp. NPDC057223. The sequence goes on from NZ_JBHUWW010000078.1 coordinate 7,766, forward strand.
GGGTCCGCCCCGGGCGGGCGGGGCGCCGACACAACCGGCGCGGCCTCCGCCGGTCGGCTGACCGGCGGAGGCCGTCCACAGGTTGTGCACAGCCTGTGGGTACAGCGAGGGTGACCGGCCGGGGCCGGCGGCTTCGACCGGTCAGCCGGAGAGGCGGACCGGCATGATCAGGTACTGGTAGGCCTCGTCCGCCTCGGCGTCCACCGCGGGCTTGCCGCTGAGCAGGGCGGGCTTGGTCGAGGTGGTGAAGCTGAGCTGCGCGTACGCGGAGTCGATGGCCTTGAGGCCTTCCTCCAGGTAACCCGGGTTGAAGGCGATCGAGATGTCGTCGCCCTCCAGGTCCGCGTCGATCCGCTCGGTCGCCTGGGCGTCGTCGCCCGAGCCGGCCTCCAGCGTCAGGACGCCCTGCTCGAAGTTGAGCCGGACGGGGGTGTTGCGCTCGGCCACCAGCGAGACGCGCTTCAGCGCGTCCAGGAAGGGCTGGGTCTGGATCGCCGCGACCGCGTTGAACTCGGTCGGGAAGAGGCTGCGGAACTTCGGGAACTCACCCTCCAGCAGGCGGGTGGTCGTCCGGCGGCCGGCGCCCTCGAAGCCGATCAGGCCCTCGCCCGCGCCGCCCGAGGCCAGCGCGATCGAGACGGTGTCGCCACTGCCCAGGGACTTCGCGATGTCCTGGAGGGTCTTGGCGGGCACCAGCGCGACCGCCGAGATGTCGGCCTGCTCGGGCTTCCACATCAGGTCGCGGACGGCGAAGCGGTAGCGGTCGGTGGCGGCCAGGGTGATCCGGTCGCCCTCGATCTCGACCCGGACGCCGGTGAGCACCGGCAGCGTGTCGTCACGGCCGGCGGCGACCGCGGCCTGGGCGACCGCCGAGGCGAAGACGTCGCCCGGGACGGTGCCGGTGGCGGTGGGCATCTGGGGCAGCGCCGGGTACTCGTCCACCGGGAGGGTGGGGAGGGTGAACCGGGAACTGCCGCAGACCACGCTGACCCGCTGGCCGTCGGTGGAGATCTCCACAGGCCTGTTGGGAAGGTTGCGCGAGATGTCGTTCAGCAGCCGCCCGGAGACCAGGACGGTGCCGGACTCCTCGACGTCCGCCTCCAGCTCGACCCGAGCCGAGACCTCGTAGTCGAACCCGGAGAGGGCCAGGCGGCCCTCCTGGGCCGTCAGCAGCAGGCCGGCCAGCACCGGCACCGGCGGCCGCGCCGGGAGGCTGCGAGCAGCCCAGGCCACCGCCTCCGCGAGGACGTCACGCTCCACCCGGAACTTCACCGGTAACCGCCTCCTGGACGCGAGCTGTCGCTCGCAGGTCTCTGATTCGTCTTGATCGTCTGAGTGGCACCTGCCCGCCGAGCGCTGCCACTCCGCATCCGGTTGCCGAAGGACAGTCTGACGTACTCCACCGACAGACGGGGCAGACGGGCGGAAGCAGGCCGAACAGATGTCGGGACCGGCTTGTCCACAGATTTCGGCCCACCCCACTGTTAAGCATCTTCAGGGGTCTATAGGTGTAGTGGTAGTAGTAGGGCCTGTGGATACCGTGGATAACCTTGTTTTCGCAGGTCAGACCACGTTTTTTGTCCACAGTGGGTGTGGACGGCACCGGTGGATAACCAGGGCCCGCTGTGGACGGCGGAGCGTTACCCACAGCACACGCTGTGTATCCACAGGTTATCCCCAGGCCCGTCCCCAGATCGCGGCCGGGTTATCCACGGGGCCCGGTCAACGTTACGTGACGGCTTTCACACCGGCGAATGAACGGAGCCCCAATGTTGTCGAACTGTGGACACGGCTGTGGAGAAGTTGGGGATAACCCGTCCGGCCCTGGGGACGAGCGGTGGACAACCCGAACGGCCCCCTGACGGCCCATTCGTTGTCCACAGCCTGTGGACAACGGTTGTGCACAAGTACACAGGCAGCTGACCTGCGCTGAAGAGCGTAGCGGCGCCGCACCTGTGGAGGAATTCGGGATAACTTCCGGCTCCCCAGGCTGTGGACGGGGAAAAACACCCGTACCTGTGGATGACGGCCCTGCCCGCCCGACCTGTTCGAATCCTTGGTCAGATGTTCGGCGCGGCAGCCGGCCTGGCGGATCGTCCGCCGAGGTGATCCTGCCCGCCCGGCGCCGCTCTACACCCCGTACGGCAGCCGTTGTGCCCGGCCGGCCCGGTGCCCGGGGACCGCTCGCGGGGCGGCCGGCGCGGGCGCCCCGCGGGACATGCGGAAGGGGCGCCGGGGACCCTGCCCCGACACCCCTGTGGATGCCTCAACCGCCGCTGTGCGGCTAGCTCTTGATGCGGTTGGTCAGCTCCGTGACCTGGTTGTAGATCGAGCGGCGCTCGGCCATCAGCGAGCGGATCTTGCGGTCGGCGTGCATCACCGTGGTGTGGTCGCGGCCGCCGAACTGCGCGCCGATCTTCGGCAGTGAGAGGTCGGTGAGTTCGCGACAGAGGTACATCGCGATCTGACGGGCCGTCACCAGTACTCGGCTGCGCGAGGATCCGCACAGGTCGTCGACGCCCAGGCCGAAGTACGCGGCGGTCTGCTGCATGATGACCTGCGCGGTGATCTCCGGCCCGGCGTCCTCGTCGCCGCCGGGGATGAGGTCCTTCAGGACGATCCCGGCGAGTTCCAGGTCGACCGGCGCGCGGTTCAGGTTGGCGAACGCCGTGACGCGGATCAGCGCGCCCTCCAGCTCCCGGATGTTGCGGGTGATCCGGGAGGCGATGAACTCCAGCACGTCGGCGGGGGCGTTCAGTTGCTCCTGGATCGCCTTCTTGCGCAGGATCGCGATCCGGGTCTCCAGCTCCGGCGGGGTGACGTCGGTGATCAGCCCCCACTCGAACCGGTTGCGGAGCCGGTCCTCCAGCGTGATCAGCTGCTTGGGCGGCCGGTCCGAGGAGAGCACGATCTGCTTGTTGGCGTTGTGCAGGGTGTTGAAGGTGTGGAAGAACTCCTCCTGCGTGGACTCCTTGCTCGCCAGGAACTGCACGTCGTCCACGAGCAGGATGTCCATGTCCCGGTACCGCTTGCGGAACGCGTCCGCCTTGCCGTCCCGGATCGAGTTGATGAACTCGTTGGTGAACTCCTCCGAACTCACGTACCGCACCCGGGTTCCCGGGAAGAGGCTGCGCGAGTAGTGCCCGATGGCGTGCAGCAGGTGGGTCTTGCCGAGGCCGGACTCGCCGTAGATGAAGAGCGGGTTGTACGCCTTGGCCGGGGCCTCGGCGACCGCCACCGCCGCCGCGTGCGCGAAGCGGTTGCTCGCGCCGATGACGAAGGTGTCGAAGAGGTACTTGGGGTTCAGCCGGGCGGCCGGCTCGTCCTTGCGGGAGCCGCCGGCCGGGGGAGCGCCGGGCGGGGCGGGCACACCCGGGCTCGGGCTGCGCTCCGGCAGTCCGGGGCGGGCGGAGCGCTCGGGTGGCTGGACCTGGGGCCGCCCGCCCGGGGCCGCGCGGCGGCGGTTGTCGGGCAGCAGCGGGCCGGCGTCCGGCGCCTCGTGGTCGGGCCGGCCGGGGGCACCGGGGGAGCGGCGGCCGCCGGGGCGGCCCTGCTCTCCGGCCGGGGGCCCGTACGCGCCGCCGAAGAGGTCGCCCTGGGCGTTCGCCGGGTTGCCCGGGTGCTCGCCCTGCTCGCGGTAGCCGGGGCGCGGCGGCTGGTCCTGGCCCGGGTAGCCGCCCTGGCTGTCCCAGCCCGGCTCACCGCCCTCGGAGCGCGGCCAGGACTGCGCGGCGCCGCCGTACGGGGCCGGCCGCTGCTCGTAGCCGGCGGTGTCGTACCGGCCGCGCTCGTAGCCCTGGTCGTAGGAGCGGTCGTAGGGGCGGCCGTACTCGCCGCCGGCCGGGGGGTACGCCTCCGGCCGGCCGGAGCGGTAGCCCTGCTCGTCGCGGTAGGGGGGCTGGGCGGACTGCTGCTCGGACCAGTCGGCCGGGTGGTCCTGGCCGGAGCCCTGGCGGTCGTCGTCGGCGCCCTGGGCGGGCTGGCCGGGCTCCGGCTGCGGGACGACCGGCGCGCTGGCCGGCGGGACGGCGTTGGCGTCGACCATCACCGCGATCCGGACCGGGCGGCCGAACTCGCGGCTCAGGGCGTCGCTGAGCAGCGGCAGCAGCCGGCCCTCCAGCACCTGCTTGGCGAACTCGTTCGGTGCCGCGAGCAGGGCGGTGTCGTGCATCATCCACATCGGCTGGGTGCGCCGCACCCACTGCTTGTCCTTGTCACCGACATCCGGGTCGTTGACCAGCCGCTCGACGACCCTCGCCCAGACCGGGACGAGATCGCTGTTGACTTCAGCCACTGGTGCACGCTTTCTCGGTTCCCCGCGGCTCCAGCAGGGGGTGATGGATCCAGAACTGTTGATCGGAGAAGGATCGAAGAACAAACCAGACAAGTCCTGCAACGGTAGTCAGCGGGCAGAGCTGATTCAAGTCGTTGTCCACAGGCTGTGGGCGAACGCGAACCCGCAGCCCCGGGGCGTGCCGACACCCGGTTTGACCCCCGGACCCGCCGCCGCGTACCGTAACCAGGTCGAGTTGTCGATGGCCGCTGCCGCATGTCCGCGGGTCCACCCGCTTCACATAGGGCGCGCAGCACGGGCGCCGTGGATTGTCCAGAAACCCAGCAGACCTGGGAAGACGGACCGGAATCCCTGATCCAAAAGGGAGATCACGCGGACGCACGGTGACGGCCAAGCGACCCCCCGTCATCCTACGATTCACCCCAGGAGCCCCCGAGTGAGCAAGCGCACCTTCCAGCCGAACAACCGTCGTCGCGCGAAGACCCACGGCTTCCGGCTGCGGATGCGTACCCGCGCCGGCCGCGCCATCCTGGCGACCCGCCGCGCCAAGGGCCGTACCAACATCTCCGCCTGATCCGCGCCAGAGTCTGTTGTGCTGCCCTCCGAGAACCGGCTGCGGCGGCGCCAGGACTTCGCGACCGCGGTGAAACGCGGTCGCCGGGCCGGCCGGCCCCTGCTGGTCGTCCATCTCAGCAGAGATGGTGACCCCAGGGGGCAGGCCGACCGGACGAGCGACTTCCACCCGCACGTCGCCGAGGGGACTCCTTCGGCGCGTGCGGGTTTCGTCGTGAGCAAGGCCGTGGGTTCCGCGGTCGTGCGCAACCTGGTGAAGCGCCGTCTGCGGCACCTGGTCCGTGATCGTCTGTCCAGGCTGCCCGCCGGTAGCCTGATAGTGGTGCGCGCACTCCCCCCCGCGGGGTCCGCCTCGTACCACGATCTTGAGCATGACCTGGACGCGGCACTGAAAAGGCTGCTCCGGGTGGAGCCGACCGCCACCGCGGCGACAGGAGCAGGGCGATGAAGTACCTGCTGATGGGTCTGATCCGGGTCTACCAGTGGACCATCAGCCCGCTGCTCGGTCCGGTCTGCCGCTACTACCCGTCGTGCTCCCACTACGGCTACGAGGCCGTACGGGTGCACGGTGCCGTCAAGGGCAGCGGCCTGACCGCGTGGCGCATCCTGCGCTGCAACCCGTGGACACCCGGCGGGGTGGACCACGTACCGGCGCGCAAGCACCCGGTGTGGCACCGCCGGCTGCGTGACCTGTTGAACTCCCGTGGCAGGGCCGTCGCCGGACCGCCGGTGCACGAGCCTTCCGCCGGCCCGGAGCCCGAGGGCCCGGCGACCATTGGCCCGGCGGCCAATCCCAATGTCCAAGGAGCCTGACCGGTGACCTTCTCCTTCCTGAACCCCTTGTACACAGCGGTGTCCTGGATCATCGTCCAGTTCCACTCGCTGTACAGCCACGTCTTCGACCCGGACGGCGGCTGGGCCTGGGGTCTCGCCATCGCGTCGATGGTGATCGTCATCCGGATCTGCCTGATCCCGCTCTTCGTGAAGCAGATCAAGGCGACCCGGGCCATGCAGGCGATCCAGCCGAAGATGAAGGCCATCCAGGAGCGCTACAAGAACGACAAGCAGCGCCAGTCCGAAGAGATGATGAAGCTGTACAAGGAGGCGGGCACCAACCCGTTCTCCAGCTGCCTTCCGATCATCGTTCAGGCGCCGTTCTTCACCGCCCTCTACGGCGTGCTCGCCTCGGTCGCCAAGAACAAGCCGATCGGTGTCATCGACGGCGCCCTGCTGGTCAGCGCCGGCAAGGCGCACATCTTCGGCGCGCCGCTGTCCGCCACCTTCCTGAGCAGCAACGAGGTCAGCGTCAAGATCGTCACCGCCGTGATGATCATCCTGATGTCCGCCTCGCAGTTCATCACCCAGCGCCAGCTGATGACCAAGAACATGGACCTCACGGTCAAGACGCCGTTCATGCAGCAGCAGAAGATGCTGATGTACGTCTTCCCGATCATGTTCGCCGTGATGGGCATCAACTTCCCCGTCGGTGTCCTCGTGTACTGGCTGACCACCAACATCTGGTCCATGGGCCAGCAGCTGATCGTCATCCGCAACAACCCGACGCCCGGCAGCCAGGCCTGGGACGAGCGCCAGGCCCGCCTGAAGAAGGCCGGCCGGCTCAACCCGGACGGCACCGTGATCAAGGGCAAGCTGTTCGGCCTGCTGCCGGCCCCCACCAACAAGACCGCCTCCGCCGAGTCCGTCGTCGAGGAGTCGGTCCAGGTCCGCCGCCAGCAGCCGCGCAAGCTCACCAAGGCCCAGCGGGCCCAGGGCACCGTCGGCGCGCCTGCCAGCCTGACCAAGGACGACGAGGCGCAGCCGGCCGAGCCCGAGGACGCCGCGCCGGCCGACTCCGGGACGACCGCCAAGCAGGACCCGGCCAAGCCGGCGCCCAAGCAGGCAGCCGTCCGGCAGGGCACCCGCCAGCAGCCGAAGCGCGGCGGCCAGGGCGGCCAGCGGCCGAAGAAGAAGTCCTGACCGGACGTCTCCCCGATCTTCGTTCCCCGGCCCACCAACCTGGGCCCCACTTCCGAAGGAGTCCATCAGTGACGGAAGGCACCACCACCTCCGCTGCCGAGGTCGAGGCCGAGGCCGGCGCCGACGACAGCCTCATCTCGCGGCTGGAGCAGGAGGGCGAGATCGCGGCCGACTACCTGGAGGGTCTGCTCGACATCGCGGACCTCGACGGTGACATCGACATGGACGTCGAGGGCGACCGCGCCCTGGTCTCCATCGTCGGTGAGGGCAACGACCGCTCGCTGCAGCGCCTCGTCGGCCAGGACGGCGAGGTGCTGGAGGCCCTGCAGGAGCTGACCCGGCTGGCCGTCCACCGGGAGACCGGCGAGCGCAGCCGCCTGATGCTCGACATCGCCGGCTTCCGGGCCCGCAAGCGCTCCGAGCTGGCGGCCCTGGGCGCCGAGGCGGCCGAGCAGGTGAAGAGCACCGGCGAGCAGGTCAAGCTGCGGCCGATGACGCCCTTCGAGCGCAAGGTCGTCCATGACGCGGTCGCCGCGGCCGGACTGCGCAGCGAGTCCGAGGGCGAGGAGCCCGAGCGTTTCGTGGTTGTCCTGCCGGGCTGACACCGGTGGCATCGCTGGCCGGGGGCCACGATGAGGTCCGACCCCGTCCGCCGTGTGCGGGCGGGGTCGTCGTCTCCTTTGCGGAGTGCACCGTTTGGCGAGAGATGTTTCACGTGAAACGGTGCTGTAGTGCGGGTCGGTGGAATCGGTGAGCGGAGAGGCTGAGATGGACACGGAGAGTGGGGCTCCCGAGGGCGGCGAGGCAGCCGCCGAGGGCGCGGTGGGGCCCGGCGAGGCGCCGGCGGCGGCGCGGGCGATCTTCGGGGACCGTTTCGAGTCCGCGGTGCGCTACACCGAGCTGCTCGCCACGGCGGGGGTCCAGCGGGGGCTGATCGGCCCGCGCGAGGTGCCGCGGCTCTGGGACCGCCACGTACTGAACTGCGCCGTGCTGGCCGAGCTGCTGCCCGTCGGGGCCTCGCTCTGCGACGTCGGCTCCGGCGCCGGGCTGCCCGGCATTCCGGTCGCGCTGGCCCGGCCCGACGTCTCGGTCACCCTGCTGGAGCCGCTGCTGCGCCGGACCACCTTCCTGGAGGAGGTGGTCCGGGAGCTCGGCCTGGAGAACGTCACGGTGCTGCGCGGCCGGGCCGAGGAGATGGTCGGCAAGCTCGCGGTGGACATCGTCACCGCCCGCGCGGTGGCGCCGCTGGACCGGCTGGCCGGCTGGGGCATGCCGCTGCTGCGCCCGCACGGGCAGATGCTGGCCCTCAAGGGTGACAGTGCCGAGCAGGAGCTCGCCGACACCCGGGCGGGACTCACCAAGCTGGGTGCGGTCTCCTGGTCGGTCATCTCGGTGGGGGAGGGGACGCTGGAGACCTCGACCCGGGTGATCCAGGTCCAGGCGGGGGAGAGCCCCGGCGGCGTGAAGGCCGCGACCCGGCGGGCCAGGGCGGCCCGGGCGGGCCGCTCGACCACCGGCAAGGCGCCCGAGCGCGGCCGTGGTGGCGCGGGCCGTCGGCGGCGCTGACCGGTACCGCTCCACAGTGTGATCGTCCGGACGGGCGGGTGGCCCCGGGGCCACCCGCCCGTTCCCTTGCCCGCGCCCGCCCGGTTCTGCGGCCGGCCCACCGTCCGGAGACCCACGGGTGGCCATCAGGGTGACATCGGACGACCGGAGTGTCGCAGCGTCAGATTTCCGACATAGCGGGCATGGTGTTTCACGTGAAACGTCGCTCCCTGCTTTCCGGAATCCTAGGTCGCAGCCGGGCGGCGACTGTTGCCGCTCCGGTTTCACGTGAAACACTGACCCCCATGCAGGACTCGGAGACCATCGACCAGATCGATGACACGCCCATCGCGCGTGCCGCCCAGGCCGCGGTGCAGGCCATCGGACGGGCCGGCGAGGGGCTTCCCAGGCCGGCCGCCACCCGCGTGATCGTGGTGGCCAACCAGAAGGGCGGGGTGGGGAAGACCACCACCACCGTCAACCTGGCGGCCTCACTCGCCATGCACGGACTGCGCGTCCTCGTGGTGGACCTCGACCCGCAGGGCAACGCCTCGACCGCGCTCGGGATCGACCACCATGCCGAGGTGCCGTCGATCTACGACGTCCTGGTCGAGGGCAAGCCGCTGGCCGACGTGGTGCAGCCGGTGGTGGACGTCGAGGGGCTCTTCTGCGTCCCCGCGACCATCGACCTGGCCGGCGCCGAGATCGAGCTGGTCTCGCTGGTGGCCCGGGAGGGCAGGCTGCAGCGCGCGATCGCCGCGTACGAGCAGCCGCTGGACTACATCCTGATCGACTGCCCGCCCTCGCTCGGCCTGCTGACGGTCAACGCCCTGGTGGCCGGGCAGGAGGTGCTGATCCCGATCCAGTGCGAGTACTACGCGCTGGAGGGCCTCGGCCAGCTGCTGCGCAACGTGGAACTCGTCCGGGCGCACCTCAACCCGACGCTGCACGTGTCCACGATCCTGCTCACCATGTACGACGCCCGCACCCGGCTCGCCGCGCAGGTCGCGGAGGAGGTCAGGACGCACTTCGCGCAGGAGGTGCTGCAGACCGCCATCCCGCGGTCGGTCCGGATCTCGGAGGCGCCGAGCTACGGGCAGACCGTGCTGACGTACGATCCGGGTTCCACCGGCGCGCTGTCGTACCTGGAGGCGGCTCGCGAGCTGGCCTTCCGGGCCCAGCCCGCCGCGACCGGCGCGGTCGGGCAGCAACGCAGCGGTGTCGCGGCGCCGGCCCAGATGGTTCAGCACAGCACGACGGAGGGCAATCGGTGAGTGGTCGCAGAGGTCTGGGACGAGGACTCGGGGCGCTGATCCCGGCGGCCGCCGCGTCCGGCGCGGTGGCACCGCCCCGGACGGCGGAGCCGGCGCCCGGCGACGCCGCCGGGATTCCGGCACCCCCGGCCGAGCACGGGCCGGCGGTCGTGCCCCTGCTGCCGTCCGGCCGGGGCACGGTGGCGGCCAAGGCCGCGGCGGAGAGCGTCCGTGAGCTGGAGGCGCAGGCGACGCAGCAGCCGGAGCCGGAGCCGGCCGACGGCGGCACCCTGCTGCCGGTCGACGGCGCCCGGTTCGCGGAGCTGTCACTGGACTCGATCACCCCGAACCCCCGGCAGCCCCGCGACGTCTTCGACGAGGGCAAGCTGGCCGAGCTGGTCGCCTCCATCAAGGAGGTGGGCCTGCTCCAGCCGGTGGTGGTGCGCCAGGTCGGCGCCGAGCGCTACGAGCTCATCATGGGGGAGCGGCGCTGGCGCGCCTCCCGCGAGGCGGGTCTGGAGCAGATCCCGGCGATCATCCGGGCCACCGAGGACGACAAGCTGCTGCTGGACGCGCTGCTGGAGAACCTCCACCGGGCCGAGCTGAACCCGCTGGAGGAGGGCGCCGCCTACGACCAGCTGCTGCGCGACTTCTCCTGCACGCACGACGAACTGGCCGACCGGATCGGCCGCTCGCGCTCCCATGTCTCCAACACGCTCCGGCTGTTGCGGCTCTCGCCCGCGGTGCAGCGCCGGATCGCCTCCGGTGTCCTCACGGCGGGGCACGCCCGTGCGCTGCTGGGTGTGCCGGACGGCGAGAGGCAGGATCAGCTGGCGAAGCGGATCATCGCGGAGGGTCTCTCGGTGCGCACCACCGAGGAGATCGTCAAGCTGATGGACCGTGAGGAGAAGCCGCAGCGGCCGAACGGCCCGAAGGCCGGCAAGCTGCTCTCGCCGGCCTTCAACGATCTGGCGGGGCGGCTCTCCGACCGGTTCGAGACCAGGGTCAAGGTCGAGGTCTCGCAGCGCGGCGGCAAGCTCGGCAAGGGCAAGGTGGTGCTGGAGTTCGCCTCGGTGGAGGACCTGAACCGCATCCTGGACAGCCTGGCGCCCGGCGACGACGGGCTGCGGCTGTCGCAGAGCTGAGCGGCCGAGGCCCGGGCGGGTGTGCCCGCAGCCGGGCCGGATGGGTGCATGCTTCACAGGGGACACGGCCTCGCCGGCCGTGTTTCACGTGAAACATGCACCCATCGGCATGTGGACCGGGCGGTCCGAGGGGGGATGCTCGACATGAGGACAGTGCGGACGAGGAGGTGCGGGGCATGGGACGCCGGATCGCCCCGCTGACGCTGGACAACCTCGCGGACCTGCCGGCGACCTGCCGCTCCTGCGTCTTCTGGGAGCTGGATCCGGTCAGCGCCAAGGAGGCCGTCGAGAGTGGGAAGCCGGAGCTGGAGAAGGAGGGCTGGATCTCCGCCGTGCTGCTGGAGTGGGGCTCCTGCGGCCGGATCGCCTACGTGGACGGTGTCCCGGCCGGCTTCCTGCTGTACGCCCCGCCCGCGTACGTCCCCCGCTCGCTGGCGTTCCCGACCAGCCCGGTGTCACCCGACGCGGTGCTGCTCATGGTCAGCCGGGTGCTCCCCGGATACCAGCGGCAGGGGCTGGGCCGGGTGCTCGTCCAGACGGTCGTCAAGGACCTGATCGGACGGGGAGTGCGGGCGATCGAGGCCTTCGGGGCTCTCGGACCGGAGCGGCCGAGCTGTGTGCTGCCGGCCGAGCACCTGCTCGCGGTGGGCTTCAAGACCGTCCGGCCGCACTACCGCTACCCGCGGCTGCGGCTGGAGGCCCGGGCGACGGTCTCCTGGAAGGGCGACATGGAGGTGGCGCTGGAGCGGCTGCTCGGCGGCGCCCGCAAGGAGCCGGCCCTGCGACCGTTCTGAGCCGTCCCGGGCCTGCCGGACATGACGGTGGCCGGGCTCCCCTCGCACAGGGGATCCCGGCCACCGTCATGTCCAGGTCGTCCGTCGGACGGCCGGGCGGGCCTAGAGGAACTCGGCCAGCTCGCGCAGCAGCGCGGCCTTCGGACGGGCACCGGTGATGGACTTCACCGGCTCGCCGTTCTTGTAGACGATCATCGTCGGGATCGAGATGACGTTGTACGTCGCAGCGGTCTGCTGGTTGGCGTCGACGTCGAGCTTCGCGATGGTGAGCTTGTCGCCGTGCTCGCCCGCGATCTCCTCGAGGATCGGGGCGATCTGACGGCACGGGCCGCACCAGGTGGCCCAGAAGTCCACCAGGACGGGCTTGTCGCTCTTGAGGACGTCGGCCTCGAAGGACGCGTCGGTCACGATGTTGGTGGCGCCGGCCACGGGAGCTCCTAAGGGTCACGGACGAAGGTTGCTGCCAGGACAACAACGACCGGGGCGGTTATGTTTCTGCCCCGGCCGCCGGGGGTGCGTGCGCGTGGGGCGGAGCCGCACGTGGAACACGCACCCGCCCGGCGGGTGGATCGGGTGGAGAGCCGGGTCAGACCGCGACGGTGGCGGCCTGGGCCTCCAGGTCGGCCAGCGAGGCGAGGTAGCGCTCGGCGTCCAGCGCTGCGGAGCAGCCGGTGCCGGAGGCCGTGATCGCCTGGCGGTAGGTGTGGTCGACGACGTCACCGGCGCCGAAGACACCGGGGATGTTCGTCCGGGTCGAGGGGGCCTCGACCTTGAGGTAGCCCTCGGCGTCCAGGTCGAGCTGACCGGTGAACAGCTCGGTGCGGGGGTCGTGGCCGATCGCGATGAAGAGGCCGGTGACGGCCAGCTCACGGGTCTCGCCGGTGGTGGTGTCCCGCAGGGTGACGCCGCTCAGCTTCGGGTCGCCGTGGATCTCCTCGACCGCGCTGTCCCAGGCGAAGTTGATCTTCGGGTCGGCGAAGGCCCGCTCCTGCATCGCCTTGGAGGCGCGCAGGCTGTCGCGGCGGTGGATCACGGTGACGCTGCGGGCGAAGCGGGAGAGGAAGGTCGCCTCCTCCAGCGCGGTGTCACCGCCGCCGACCACCGCGATGTCCTGGTCGCGGAAGAAGAAGCCGTCGCACGTGGCGCACCAGGAAACCCCCCGGCCCGAGAGCGCGTCCTCGCGCGGCAGGCCGAGCTTGCGGTGCTGCGAGCCGGTGGTGACGATCACGGCGCGGGCCCGGTGGACGTTGCCCTCCGAGTCGGTGACGGTCTTGACGTCGCCGGTGAGGTCGACCGAGACGATGTCGTCCGGGACCAGCTCGGCACCGAAACGCTCGGCCTGCGCCCGCATGTTGTCCATCAGCTCGGGGCCCATGACGCCGTCCCGGAAGCCGGGGAAGTTCTCCACCTCGGTGGTGTTCATCAGGGCGCCGCCGGCGGTGACGGCCCCCTCGAAGACGAGCGGCTTGAGCGAGGCTCGGGCGGTGTACAGCGCGGCCGTGTAGCCGGCCGGGCCGGAACCGATGATGATCACGTTACGGACGTCGCTCACTGCATCTCCTGGTTCGCATCGCGACCCGCGCTAGCGGGGAGGGCGGTCCTGCTCCGCCGCCCGGGACAACGACTGACCAGTCTCCCGCATTCCCCGCCGGATCCGTACCAGGTGCCCGCAGTGTGGGCCGTCCGGTGTCGGTGGGTGGGCGGCTGCGGCCCGGCCGGCGGCGGTCAGCGGAGCGGGACGGCGCGGTGCAGCCGGACGGGATCCGGGCCGGCCGGGCAGCCGGGGTCGACCAGGTACACGTCGAGCAGGTCCGGGTCACCGGGGGTGGCGTACACCAGGACGTCCACCGGCCTGCCCTCGAACGTGCCGTGGTCCGTGGCCAGCAGGGGGGAGGGGACGGCGGGGGCGCACGGGCCGGCCGCCGCCGGGGTCGTGGCGCCCTTGTCGCCGGCGGGCGGGGCGGTGTCCTCGCCCGCGCCCAGCAGCTGCCGGATCTGCGCCGGGAGGGTGTCCGCGCGGTAGGCCGTACCGGCTGCCGCGGCGGGGTGCTGGGCCCCCGGGGCTTCGGCACCGCCGGCCGTGCCCGGGAGGGCCGGTGTGCCTGCGGTGCCGGGGCCGATCGCGGCGCCGGGCGCCGTGGCGGCGGGCTCGCGCGTGGTGGCGACGGAGGCGGACCCGGCCGCGCTGTCACTGTGCTGCCCCGGCCCCACGGGGCTGAGCAGCACGGCGCCGAGCACTGCGGCCGCGAGGGCGACGGCGCCGCCCAGCAGGGCGGTGCGACGGCGCAGGCGCCCGGCGGGGCGGGGGCGGCCGGGGCCGCCGCCGGGGCCGCCGGGCGGGGCCGTGGGGGCGGTGCGGGCCGGGCCTGGGCGGAGCGGGGCCGGGTGCCCGGGGCCCGCCGCGGTGCGGGGAGCGGCGGCTTCGGCCGCGAGGGCGGCGTCCAGGCGCAGCGCGACGTCCGCGGGCATCGGCGGGGTCTCCACCGCGCCGAGCAGCTCCTGGACCTCGGTGAGGGCGGCGAGCGTGTCGCGGCACTCCGGGCAGCCGTCGAGGTGGGCGCGGAGTGCTCCGGCGGCGGCGGGGCTCTCGGTCAGGCCCTCGGCGAGGTCCGCGAGGTCGTCGATTCCGGGGTGCGGTCCGGCCGGAGGCTGGGGGGAGGTGTGGGGCGTCATCGCGCGGTCGCATCTCCTTCCAGTACCGGGTCGCTGCCGGTGTCCGTTGCTGTGACGGGCCGCGGTGCGGACGGGTTCCCGTCCGGCGCTGTTTCACGTGAAACAGCGCCGCCGGTGGTGCCTGCGCCGCCCTCCCGCAGGTGGCGTACGAGCGGCAGCAGCCGGGCCCGGCCGCGGGCACAGCGGCTCTTCACGGTACCGACCGGGACGCCGAGCATCTCCGCGCTCTCCGCCACGGAGTAGCCCTGCATGTCGACGAGGACGAGCGCGGCGCGCTGCTCGGCGGGCAGGGCGTCGAGAGCGGCCGTCACCTCGCGTCGGACCTCGGCACGGACGACCGGGTGATCGGCCGCCTCGGAGCTGCCGAGCAGGGTGTCGAGGCGCTGCGGGTCGTCGTCGAGCGGGCCGGTGCGGCGGGTCGCGGTGCGGCGGGCGCGGTCGAGGCAGGCGTTCACCACGATCCGGTGCAGCCAGGTGGTGACGGCGCTGCGCCCCTGGAAGGTGTGGGCGGAGCGGAAGGCGGAGACCAGCGCGTCCTGGAGGGCGTCGGCGGCCTCCTCGCGGTCGCCCAGGGTGCGCAGGGCCACGGCCCAGAGCCGGTCGCGGTGGCGCTGCACCAGCAGCCCGAAGGCATCCCGGTCGCCGGCGACGTGCTGGGCCAGCAGAGTGGCGTCGCTGTCCTCGGCTTGCGCCGTCCCCACCCCTCCCACCCCTTCGTCGGTGTCGCCCGGCCTGCCGTCGGTCAGCCGGTGACCTTGATCTCGGAGACCTGTCCCCGGAAGAGGCCGTCCCCATCCTTGGGGAGAGCGGTCAGCCAGAGCAAGAGGTAGCGCGTGGTCACCGGGGCGGTGGGCTGCAGGTCCTTCCCGTTGCCCTGGGCGATCGTGGTGTAGTCGCCGGGCTGGCCGGGTGCGGTGGCGGCCTGCGTCGTGGGCACCCGCAGCTCCACCTTGGTGGTGCCGACGAACTGGACGTCGACCGCGCTCACCTGCTGGGGCGAGCCGAGGTCGACCAGCAGCCCGGTGCCCTCCTTGAGCTTGGGGAACTGCTCGAAGTAGCCCTGGGTCGCCCAGCTGGTGCCGGGGTTGCCGTCGTGGGTGTTCGGCAGCGCCTCGACGTGCTCCAGGGCGGAGCCCTGCGGGTTGAAGGACTTCACGTCGGCGATCGCCACCGGCTTGCCGTTGGCGACGGCCACCGGTTCGCTGCTCGGCGAGTGCACGGCGTCGGGCTGGATGCTGGCGGTCGGGTTGGCGGTGGCCGTGCCGCGCAGCTGTCCGACCAGCTGCCAGGAGGAGAACCCGACGGCGGCCAGCGCGACCGTCCAGGCGGTCGCCTTGAGCGCCCGCCGGAGGCGGCGCCTGCGGGGCCTGGGCGGGTAGGGGAGCTGCGGTACGGGGGTGCGGAACGTCGGGGCGGTCGCCGGGACCGGGCCCTGCACGGGAGGAGTGCGGCGGGGCGGGGTGAAGGCGGGCAGCTCCGGCTCGGGCTGGCGGATGCGGGGCATCAGCGCGATCGCCTTGGCCAGTTCCTCGGGCGTGGTGATCGGGGTGGCGTGGTGCGGCGGCTGCTCGCACAGGACGCGCGCGGCGAGTTCCGACAGGCCCTTGTGGACGTTCGCCCGGACCCGGTCGGGGGGCACGCAGCCGAGGCTCCTGGGCAGGCCCTGGAGGTCGTAGCGGTCCTCCGGGAAGGGCCAGCGGTGGGTCAGCGCGGCGTAGAGCAGGACGCCGATGGCGCGGGTGTCCGCGAGCTCGCCGCTCTCGTCGTCCCGGGTGGCCTCCTCGGTCGGCAGGCCGCGCAGGGCGGCGTCCACGGCGATGCCGTTGATCCGGTACTGCCCGCCCTCGGTGCGCAGCACGCAGCGCGGGGTGAGCCGCAGATGGGCCTGGCCGCGCCGGTGGGCGGTGGCGATGGCGTCGGTCACCTGGCGGACCATCTGGTAGGCGTCGTACGGCTCCATGGGGCCGGTGGCGAGCAGCTTGGCGAGGTCGGACGCGTCGGGCAGCCACTCCCGTACGACGTAGACCAGGCCGTCCTCCTCGACCGCGTCCAGGACCTGCACGAAGCGCGGGTCGCCGAGCAGCGCGGCGGACTTGGCGGCGGCCAGTACGGCGCGGGCGCGCTGGTGGCCGGCCGCCAGCAGGTGGACGCCGACGGCCCGGCGCAGCTTCTCGTCCACCGCGCGCCAACTGCTGAACGTCTCGGTCTGGGAGATGCACTCCTCCAGCCGGTACCGGCCGCCGATGGTGTCGCCGCTGTGCCGCAGGGGAGCGGGGAGGGTGCGCGGGAGGGTGCCGGTGTCGTGGGGACCGGTTGCCTCCGGGGCGGTCCTGGCGGGGGCCTTCGCGGCCTTGGAGGGTGCTTTGGAGAGTGCCTTCGCGGCCGCCCTGGCCTTGCCGGCGGCGGTGGCGGCGGCGATGGCCGCGCCGGCGGCCAGTTCGACCGCGATCTCGTCGGCCGACAGCGGGGCGGTGGTCTCGGCGGTCTCCTCCGCCACCGACTCCTGCGCCACCGACTCCTGCGCCACCGACTCCTGCGCCACCGACTCCTGCGCCGCGGGCTCCTCGGCGAGCGGCTCCAGCGGGCCGGTCGCGGCCGGGCCGTCCGGCTCGGAGCCGACTGCGGTGCCTACTGCGGTGTCGGCCTCGGATGCGGGCTCGTCCGCGGAGCCGTCCACGAGTTCGTCGATCGCCAGGGCCAGTGCGGCCTCGTCCGCCGCTTCGTCCGCCTCCGCCGTGTCGACGACCGCCTTGGTGCCATCAGCCACCGTGGTCATGCCTCCCCTTGTGTCGCCCCGGTCCCGGGAAAGTCGCTGGACCACTCCTGGCCGAGGGCCGGGAGCGTGCCAGGTCAATTGTGCCCACTGTTGTCCCTCCGGTACGACCGCTGAGGGGGCCAACCGGTTGCGCAGGGTGGAGAGATCTGGTGCAGACGGCCCGCTGGGCCGGTCCGGCATGCCCGGGGGTCACCCGAACGCCGACTCCGGCCCAGCGGTCGCCGCCCGAGGCGGCGCCGGTCTGCCCGTGTGTGCGGTTGACGCGAGGTCAGCGGCCGAGCCGGCTGCGTACCATTCCGGTCATCGCGTTGAGCTCCTCGATCTTCAGGCGCTTGGCGATCACCGCGAAGACGGCGAGCTGGAGCGCACCGGCCACGATCACCGTCAGCACGCTGCCGATCCATCCGCCGATCAGCGCGCCGGTCAGCAGGCTGACGCCGAGGCCGACGGCGGCGGCGGGCACGCAGGCGGCCGCCAGCCTGCTGTAGGTGCGGCCGATCCGCTTGGTGTCCAGCCCGCCGATCTTGCGCTTGAGCTTCGGGATGGCCACCGCGACACCCACGGCGTACGCGAGGCCGTACCCGAAGGCCATGCCGGTCACCACCCACTGCGAGGGCAGTACGAGGTAGCACAGGCCCGAGAAGGCGGCCTGGCAGCCGGCCACCCACAGGGTGTTGTAGAACGGCGTCCGGGTGTCCTCGTAGGCGTAGAAGCCGCGCAGCATGACGTACTGCATCGAGTACGGGATCAGGCCGAGAGCGAACGCCGAGAGCATGAAGCCCATGTTGGTGGCCGCGTCGAGAGCGGGCTGCTGTCCGCCCACCGCGTAGATCGAGCGGGTGATGGCCGGGCCGAGCGAGAGGAACAGGAAGGCCCCGGGGATGATCGCCACGGCGGTGGTGCGCAGGCCGTACGAGATGTCGTCGCGGACGGCGCCGGCGTCCTCGTCGGCGGCCGAGCGGGAGAGCCGGGGGAGGACCGCGCTCATGATCGAGACGGCGATCACCGCGTGCGGGAGCTGCCAGATCAGCAGGGCGTTGGAGAACGCGGCGAGGCCGGCGCCGTTGTCCCCGGAGTCGATGCCGGCGGCGACGGCCAGCTGGGTGATCACCAGGTAGCCGGCCTGGTTGGCGAGGACGAAGAAGAACGTCCACTTGGCGAGCCGGGCGGCCTTGCCGAGGCCGTGGCCGCGCCAGTCGAAGCGCGGGCGGTAGCTGAACCCGGCGGCCCGCAGGTACGGGATCATCGCCAGGGCCTGCACGACGAGGCCGAGCAGGGTGCCGAGCCCCAGCAGCCGGACGCCCTCGGGGGAGACGGTCGCCGGGGTGACGTGGGTGGAGCTGAAACCGCCGTAGACCCAGAGGTAGGCGGTGAAGGTGAAGATCACCACGACGTTGTTCAGGACGGGCGTCCACATCATCGCGCCGAACCGGCCGCGGGCGTTGAGCACCTGGCCCATCACCACGTGGATGCCCATGAAGAAGATCGTCGGCAGGCAGTACCGCGCCAGCGCCACCGTGGTGTCGGCGCTCGCCGGGTCGCGGGTCAGCGCGTGCGCGATCAGCTGGACGAGCACGGGGGCCCCGAGCACGGCCAGGAAGGAGACCCCGGCCAGGCCGACGATCACCAGGGTGAGCAGCCGGTTGGCGTACGCGGTGCCGCCGTCGGAGTCGTGCTTCATGCTGCGGACCAGCTGCGGCACGAAGACGGCGTTCAGGGCGCCGCCGCCGATCAGGATGTAGAGCAGGGTCGGCAGCGTGTTCGCGGCGTTGTACGAGTCGCCCATCTGACCCGCGCCGATCGCGGCGACGATCACCATGGTGCGGACGAAGCCGGAGCCCCGCGAGACCAGGGTGCCGGCGGCCATGATGGCGCTGGAGTTGAGCAGGCTGGCGACCTTGCCGCCGCCGCCACCGCTGCTCCGGCCGGTGCCGGGCGCACCCGTCGTCCGGGCGGCCTCTTCCTCCTCGGCGAGGATCTCCGCGCGCGGCTCCACCGCGGGCGGGATCTGGACGGCGGCCACCTGCATGGTGGCCTCCTCCTCGGAGAGCGGCGGGTCGAACTCGATCGGCGGGACGAACGGACGGCCCTGCCCCTGGCCGTGCGGGCCCTGGCCGGGGCCCTGGTCGAACGGCGGCGGCCCGGCCGCGTAGGGCGGGGCGGGCTGCTGGAGCTGCTGGGGCGGGTACGGGCTCTGCTGCTGCGGGGCACTCTGCTGGGCGGCGCCGCCGAAGAGGCCGTCCACGCCGACGTACTCGGTCGTCTCGGAGTTCCACGGCGAGGGCGCCGGAGCGGGTTCCTGCCACTGCGGCATGCCCCACTGCGCGCCGGGGCCGGCCCCGGGGGCGCCGGCGTCGGGCACGCCGCTGTTGGCCGGGAACGGCGCCTGGGCGGCCGGGGCGTTCGCCGCGGGCTCCTCCCAGGCGGGCCGGGCCGGGGTGTCCCAGCCCGGCTGCACCGGCGGAACCGGCGGCACCGGGGTCGGGTAGCCGTTGCCCTGCGGCGGAAGCTGGGGCGGCACGTCGTACGCGGCCGGCGGCACGTCCTCGCGCGCGGCCTGGACGCCGTACGGGTCCTGCTCCGACGGGTATCCGGCGTAGGCGTCGGCCGCGTACGGGTCCTGTGCGTAGGTGTCGGCCACGTACCAGTCTCCGGACGGCGTCTCTGACGGTTGTTGGCCGCCGGCCTGGCTCTGTGCTCGCTCCTCGCGCGGCCCGCTCATGCCACCTCTTCGCTGTTCGGGGGAGGGCGCCCTGGGGTCGGGCGGTATCAAGGACCAACCTTCTCATCACCGGTGGTCCGATTCCGGCCATCTGCGGCGGTGCCGCGCAGTGTCTGCACCCGGCCGTCGCTCCCGTCCGGCTCCTCGCCGCGCCGTTCCTCCCGCCGCTCGCCCTGCCGGTCGTCCAGCGGGTCGTCCTGCGGGTCGTCCTGGCCTTCGTCGAGCGGTGCGTCCGGGTCGTACGGCTCGAAGGTGCCCTTCTTGCGCTTCAGGTAGATGCGCAGCGCGGCGAGCACGATCAGCACCAGGCCGCCGCCGATGACGTACAGCACGCCGTCCGTCACCGAGGTCACCATGACGTTGAACGTCACGGCCTTGCCGTACTTCTGCGGGTCCGGTCCGGTGGTCCACAGCTGGGCGGTCATGGTGGCCTGGCCGTTGTTGTGCGCCTCGGCGGGGAACTGGAGGGTGACGCTGCGGGAGGCACCCAGGACGATGTCCGCCGCGTCACCGACCTTCAGCCGGTTGGGCTGGCTGGAGGTGAGGACGAGTTTGAGGTTGGTGACCGTCTGGGTGAGGTCGTTGCGCAGGCTGACCTGGAGCACGCCGGTGTCGCCGGCGAAGGTGGTGACGCTCTTCTCCACCAGCCGGACCTGCCGGGACAGCTCGGCCAGGTACTTCGTCACGCCCGTCCGGTAGCTGTCGCCGGCCGGCCCCTGGGGGCGCCACTCCGTGGACACCGAGCGGGCCATCGCCGCGCTGAACGGCCCGCGGACGCGCTGCGGCAGGGTGAGGACGCGCATCAGCAGGTCCAGGTCGCGCTGGACGTCCATGGTCTGGGTGAGCGCGTCGGCCGAGAGCTCCGAGGCGCGTGCCTCGGCGGGGTAGTCGGTCGAGGGGGGCACGGCGCCGTTCGCCTTCGGGTCGGCGGCGGCCTGCGCGACGGCGTCCAGCTTCACCGTGGTGATCCACTGGCCCGTCCGGGAGGCGGTGTTCAGTGCCTCGGCGAGGGCCTTCGCGCTGTTCACGGTGAGCGTGCGCGGCGGCATCACCAGCAGCCCGCGCTGGTTGTTCGGCTCCTGATGGGTGATCACGAAGGTCTCGGCCAGGAACCGCTGCACGGCCGCGCTGCGGACCTGCGGGGTGTTCAGGTCGCTCTGGAAGAGCTCGGAGACCGCGCTGTCGGCGACCACGGCGGTCTGGCCGTTGCCGATCGGGCGCACCGCGCCGGGCGTGTACTTCAGCGAGTCCGGATCCGGCAGGCTCGCCCCGTTCACCAGCAGCAGGTTGTCCCCGCCGTGCTGGGCGGTGGCGGCGATCTGCTGGTCCAGGTAGCCCTGGTAGGGCCAGGCGACGTCGCTGCGGACGTCCACCGAGAGCCGCCCCTCGGCCGTCACCTGACCGGCCGTGCCGGCCTTGCGCAGGGCGGCGTCGATGCCGGGGAGGTCCGCGCCGTTGTGCGCGATCGAGGCGATGTCCGGGTCGGCGTAGGGCAGCGCGACCACCTCGCTGTCCGGCTTGGCGACCGCGCCCCGGAGCTTCTCCAGCCACGCCGTCGCGGCGTCCTTGCCGGTGCCCGCGACGGTGTTCTCCTCCTTCGCGGCCTGGCCGGCGGTGTTGGGCTTCTGCACCCGGTAGGACTTGCCGGCCATCGCCTGCGCGGTGTCCAGCAGGTCGGGGTCGACCACCCAGGTCAGCGCCGGCAGGCCGGCGCCGATCTCGACCAGCTCGTACAGCCGCCCGCCCGGGGAGAACTCGGCGGCCAGGCTGTCGTCCCGCAGGACGGGCACGCTCTGGTCGTTCTCGGCGAGGGTCTGCGCGACCAGCTCCGGGGTGTGGGTGATCGGCCACAGGGTCGCGACCTGCGTCGGCTGGGCGGTGGTCGTCGCGGGGTTGTACGGGAGGAAGGTGCGGGCGATGCCGAGGGGGCGCTCGCGCTGGTTGTCCCCCGTCCAGCCGCGGACGTCGACGGCCAGCTCGTAGGCGCCCGGGCGGTCCATCTCCAGGTCGGCCACCGCGATCTGCAGGGTGAACTGCTGAGTCTGCCCGGGGCCCAGTTCGTTGAGCGCGGCCTGCGGGCTCGGCAGGTCCACGCCGTCCACGCCGGCCGGGTCGTTGCGGGAGGCGACCGCCGAGAGCTCGCTGCGGAGGGTGAGCGGCCGGTGGTCGAACGGGGCGCGCACGGCCGCGTGGGGGGACTTCAGGGTGGAGCGGCCGCCGTTGGTCACCTGGCCGGTGATGGTCACGGTGCCGTTCGGGGTGGCGATGCCGGGGGCGACCGTCTCGATCGTCACGATCACCGGGTACTCGGCCGACACCGCGGCGGCCAGGGCGGGGCGGGCCGCGGCGAGGGCGCCCGCCTGCGGGCCGGTGGCGACGAGCAGGGCGAGGCCGGCCGCTGCCGCCGCGAGCCGCCTGACCACGCGGGCGGTGCGGCCGTCCCTTGCCCGCCCGTCGCGTCCGTGGTCTCCGTACGCCCCCAGGCCCGAGTGCCGTGCCGGCTCGCCCACGCGCTTCGCCCTCGCCGTTCTCGATCGCTGATCATCGGATGGCCAGATGAATGGCCGTGCGGAGCGGCCGTCCGCCGTCCGGTAGAGCCTTGGTGGCACCGCGGGCGCGGCAAGCAGCTGCCGTGGCCGGGAGTCGCTCCCACCGGCATGGTAACGACGCTGCCGGGCCCGCAGTGTTGGGGGTCACCGGGTGAGCCGCCACAAACGCGCGGGCGCGGGGGCGCCCGCGCCCCGTACCCTTGTGAGCCGTGTCCACTGTCAATGACCCCAGCGCCCATCATTCCAGCTCCGCCACCGCCGCCGCCCCAGGCCTGAGCGAGGCGCAGACCCTGGGACTCCAGGAGTTGCTGAGGGTCTCACCCGTCGCCGACGAGGTCGCCCGCCGCTTCCAGGACGCCGGACACCGGCTGGCGCTGGTCGGCGGATCGGTGCGCGACGCCCTGCTGGGCCGGCTCGGGAACGACCTGGACTTCACCACCGACGCCCGCCCGCAGCAGGTCCTCAAGCTCGTCCGGGGCTGGGCGGACGCGGTCTGGGACGTCGGGATCGCCTTCGGCACGGTCGGTGCGCGCAAGGACACCCCGGACGGGTCCTTCCTGATCGAGATCACCACCTACCGCTCCGAGGCGTACGACCGCACCTCGCGCAAGCCCGAGGTGACCTACGGCGACACCATCGACGAGGACCTGGTGCGCCGGGACTTCACCGTCAACGCGATGGCCGTCGACCTGCCCGGCCGCGGCTTCGTCGACCCGCACCACGGCCTGGAGGACCTGGAGGCGAGGGTGCTGCGCACGCCCGCCACCCCGGAGGAGTCCTTCTCCGACGACCCGCTGCGGATGATGCGGGCGGCCCGGTTCGCCGCCCAGCTCGACTTCACGCCCGCGCCCGAGGTGGTCGCGGCGATGACCGCGATGGCCGAGCGGATCACCATCGTCTCCGCCGAGCGGGTGCAGGCCGAGTTGAACAAGCTGCTGCTCTCCGACCACCCCGTCGAGGGCCTGCGGCTGCTCGTCGACACCGGCCTCGCCGACCACGTGCTGCCGGAGCTGCCCGCCCTGCGGCTGGAGAGCGACGAGCACCACCGCCACAAGGACGTCTACGAGCACTCGCTCACCGTGCTGGAGCAGGCCATCGCCCTGGAGCAGGAGGGCCCCGACCTGGTCCTGCGGCTCGCCGCGCTGCTGCACGACATCGGCAAGCCCCGCACCCGGCGGTTCGAGTCCGACGGGCGGGTGTCCTTCCACCACCACGAGATGGTGGGCGCCAAGATGACCCGCAAGCGGATGCGGGACCTGAAGTACTCCAAGGAGCTGACCGAGGACGTCTCGCGCCTGGTCGAGCTGCACCTGCGCTTCCACGGCTACGGCGGTGGCGAGTGGACCGACTCCGCGGTGCGCCGCTACGTCGCCGACGCCGGTCCGCTGCTGGAGCGCCTGCACAAGCTGACCCGTTCGGACTGCACCACCCGCAACCGCAAGAAGGCCGCCGCGCTCTCCCGCACCTACGACGGCCTGGAGGAGCGGATCACCGAGCTGCGGGCCCGGGAGGAGCTGGACGCGGTGCGCCCGGCGCTGGACGGCAACCAGATCATGGAGCTGCTGGAGCTGAAGCCCGGCCCGCAGGTGGGCAAGGCGTACAAGCACATGCTGGAGCTGCGCCTTGAGCACGGGCCGATGGAGCACGAGGAGGCGGTGGCCGCCCTGCGTGCCTGGTGGGCCGGGCAGGGCTGACCTGCCGGAGCGCCGCCGCGCGGGCGGGACGAGAACGGCGTGACGAGAACGGCGGGACGAGAACGGCGGGACGAGAACGGCGGAGGGGAGCCCGGTGGCCGGGCTCCCCTCCGCCGTGTCACGGTCGGACGGCTGCTTCGGGGCGTCCTAGTGGACGACGTCCGCGAGGCAGAGCACGAAGCTGCTCACGCCGTTGTCCTGGTAGTACGAGCTGTTCGCGTCCGGGTACTTGGCGCAGGCGGTGTCGCCGTCCGTGGTGCCGGAGACCTTCGCGACCACCTTGTACACGGCCCGGGAGTCGCTGCACGGCAGCATGGTGATGTCCGGGTTCGAGTCGTGCGTGGCGTTGGTGCTCGTCTCGTGGTCGTTGCGCAGGCAGTCGCCGGCCTTGGCGCGGTCGACGTCGCTGGGCACGTACTGGCTCGCCTTGGGCGAGGCCTTGGGGGAGGCGGCGGTCGACGGCTTGGCGCCGCCGGCGGCGGGCGAGGCCGAGGCGCTGCCGGCGGGAGCGGGTGCGGCGCCGTCCAGCGGGCCGAGGCACAGCACGTACTTGGTCTGGCTGCTGCGGCGGCCGCTCTTGCCCCACACCGAGGCGGTGGACTCCGGGTGCGTGTCGCAGCGCGAGGTGTCCGTGGTGCCGGAGTACTTGGCGACCACCTTGTACTGCGCCTTGGTGTCGGTGCACTTGACGATGTCGACCTTCGACACGCCACTGGTGTGCACGCAGTCGCCGACCGAGGCGCTGGAGACGCTCGGGCCCGCCACCAGGTAGCCGATGATCAGCACGATGACGCCGACCCCCAGGCCGACGATCTTCAGCACGACCCGCTTGCCGACCCGGCGGGCCGTCGACGGCGGCGGGGGCTGCTGCCCCCAGCCGGGCTGCGGGACACCGGGGGGCGGGCCGCCCGGCGGGGGGTAACCGGGTGCGCCGAAGCCCTGCGGCTGCTGGCCGTACGCCGGCGGCCCCGGCTGGGGCGGTACGGGAGCGGCGGGGTAGCCGTAGCCCGGTGCGGGGGGTTGGCCGTAGCCGGGAGTGGCGGGCGGCTGGCCGTACGGCTGGGCCGGTGGCGGGTAGCCGTACTGGGGCTGGCCGTACGGATTGGGCGGTGTGCTCATATGAGTCCCCCGTGACAGAGTGCTGCAGGCGCGGCATTGCTGACGTACCTTAGCGACTTGTCATCTCGTCAGGTGATCCGAGGTCATCGGGGGAGCGGCGGCCGTCCGCAGTGCGGACGGCGGCAGGCGGCCCGCGCGTAGAGGCCGGCCGCGGCGGCGTACACCAGCGCGACGCCGAGGACCACCCCGGCGGAACGGCCGGAGAGCGGCAGCACCAGTGCCGTGACCACCGCCGCCACGACGAAGGCGACGTTGAACAGCACGTCGTAGATGGCGAACACCCGCCCTCGGAACTCGTCCTCGACGGACTCCTGGACCACGGTGTCGGCGCAGATCTTGGTGCCCTGGGTGACCACGCCGAGCAGCAGTGCCGCGATCAGGCCGGGGACGAGCGAGAAGGTCAGCCCGAGGGCCGGTACGAAGACCACGGGGGCGGCCAGGCAGGCCGTCATCCACCCGGCGAGGCCGAGGCGGCGGGTGCACCACGGGCTCACCACGGCCGCCAGGAAGAACCCGACGGCGGAGAGCGCGACCGCCTGGCCGAGGGTGGCCAGCCCGGCCGCGCTGTCCGCCGGGTCGTTGAAGGTGTACCGGGAGAGCATCACCACGATGACGATCAGCACGCCGTAGCAGAACCGGGCCGCGGTGACGGCGGCCAGCGCGTGGACGGCCGGACGGCAGTCGCGGACCAGGTGCCGGATGCCCGCGCTGAGCTCCCGGGCGGTCTCGCCGAGCGCCTGCCGCAGGGCCGGGCGGTCCGGTTGCTGGTCCGGGCCGAGCAGGTCCGGGGCCATCCGCCGGGCGGCCAGCGCGGCCGACAGGTAGAGCAGCGCGGCGACCGTGACCAGAGCGGCGTCGGCCCGTGGCCCGGGCGCCATGACCTGGTGCAGCAGGAAGCCGAGGCCGCCGCCGCAGGCCGCCGCGACGGTGCCGAGCGTGGGCGAGATCGCGTTGGCGGTGACCAGCTGGTCCTGGCCGACGACCCGGGGGAGGGCGGCGGACAGGCCCGCCAGGATGAACCGGTTGAACGCGGTGACCAGCAGGGCGGCGGCGAAGAACAGCGACTCCGGCGCGCGGGCCAGCAGCAGCCCGGCGGTGACCAGCCCGAGGCCGAACCGGGCCAGGTTGCCCAGGTAGAGCACCTGCCGGCGGCGCCAGCGGTCCAGCAGCACGCCGGCGAACGGACCGATCACGGAGAAGGGGAGCAGCATCACGGCCAGCACCGAGGCGATGTCGGCCGGCGAGGACTGCTTCTCCGGCGAGAACACCGCGTAGGCCGCGAGCGAGACCTGGAAGACCCCGTCGGACAGCTGGGACAGCACCCGTGCGGTCAGCAGCCGGCGGAAGTCCCGTCGGCGCAGCAGCCCGGTGAGGGAGGTGCGGTGGGGGGCCCTGGTGCTGCCGTTCACTGTGATGGCCACCCGCCAAGAGTGCCACGGTGACCGGCGTTGTTTCACGTGAAACAACGCCGGAAAAACAGCAGGTGGGGCCCCGGCGATGCCGGAACCCCACCAGGAACCCATGAGCCGTCAGTTCGACGGCCGGGATTCAGCGCCCAGCGGTCAGCGCTCAGCGCTCAGCGCTCAGGTCGAACAGTCGCGAACTTCGCTGCGCTCAGCGCTCAGGTTGAACAGTCGCGAACTTCGCTGCGCTCAGCGCTCGACCTCGCCGGCGATGAACTTCTCGACGTTGTCGCGGGCCTCGTCGTCGAAGTACTGCACCGGCGGCGACTTCATGAAGTACGAGGACGCCGACAGGATCGGGCCGCCGATGCCGCGGTCCAGGGCGATCTTCGCGGCGCGCACGGCGTCGATGATGACACCGGCCGAGTTCGGGGAGTCCCAGACCTCGAGCTTGTACTCGAGGTTCAGCGGAACGTCGCCGAAGGCGCGGCCCTCGAGGCGGACGTACGCCCACTTGCGGTCGTCGAGCCACGCAACGTAGTCGGACGGGCCGATGTGGACGTTCTTCGCGCCCAGCTCGCGGTCGCGCACCTGGGAGGTGACGGCCTGCGTCTTGGAGATCTTCTTGGACTCCAGGCGGTCGCGCTCCAACATGTTCTTGAAGTCCATGTTGCCGCCGACGTTCAGCTGCATGGTGCGCTCCAGCAGGACACCGCGGTCCTCGAAGAGCTTCGCCATCACGCGGTGCGTGATGGTGGCGCCGACCTGCGACTTGATGTCGTCGCCGACGATCGGCACGCCCGCCTCGGTGAACTTGTCCGCCCACTCCTTGGTGCCCGCGATGAACACCGGGAGGGCGTTCACGAAGGCGACCTTGGCGTCGATGGCGCACTGGGCGTAGAACTTGGCGGCGGCCTCGGAGCCCACCGGCAGGTAGCAGACCAGGACGTCGACCTGCTGGTCCTTGAGGACCTTGACGACGTCGACCGGCTCCTCGTCGGACTGCTCGATGGTCTCCAGGTAGTACTTGCCCAGGCCGTCGAGGGTGTGACCCCGCTGCACGGTGACGCCGGTCGGCGGCACGTCGCAGATCTTGATGGTGTTGTTCTCGCTGGCGCCGATGGCGTGCGCGAGGTCCTGGCCGACCTTCTTGGCGTCGACGTCGAACGCGGCGACGAACTCCACGTCACTGACGTGGTACTCGCCGAACTTGACGTGCATCAGCCCGGGGACCTTGCCGGCCGGGTCGGCGTCCTTGTAGTACTCGACACCCTGCACCAGCGACGCGGCGCAGTTGCCGACGCCCACGATGGCTACGCGAACCGAACCCATTCCGGTTGCTCCCTCTGATCTCATGAGGCCCGCCGAAGCCGGCTGGGTCTCGTCCTGCTGCTTCTTCAATGACTGAACTGCTGAAATGACTGTCTGACGGGCGCGATGCGCCCACTCCTACCGCGTGGCCCAGGGCAACGCGGTGCCAGCGCTCCTACGCGGAGCGCCCCGGGCGGTCGTACGGTGGCCCGGGCGGGTCCGGGGACCCGTCCTCCTGACCACGGCCGTCCGAAGTCTTGTCGGAATTCTCCGGGGCGGGTGAGGGCCCGCCCCGGCCGGTGCGGTTGGCCCGCTCGGTCTCGATCAGCTCGTTGAGCCAGCGGACCTCGCGTTCCACCGATTCCAGCCCGTGCCGCTGCAGTTCGAGCGTGTAGTCGTCGAACCGTTCGCGGGTGCGGGCGATGGAGCTGCGCATCCGCTCCAGCCGCTCCTCCAGCCGGCTGCGGCGCCCTTCCAGGACCCGCATGCGCACGGCCCGGTCGGTCTGGCCGAAGAACGCGAAGTGGACGCCGAAGTGCTCGTCCTCCCAGGCGTCGGGGCCGGAGTCGGCGAGCAGCTCCTCGAAGCGTTCCTTGCCCTCGGGGGAGAGCCGGTAGACGATCTTCGACCGCTTGCCGTTGAGTGCGGTGGCCGGGACGTACTCGACGTCCGGGTTGTCCTCGACGAGGAAACCCTGGGCCACCAGGCTCTTCAGGCAGGGGTAGAGCGTGCCGTAGGAGAAGGCACGGAACGAACCGAGCAGGACGTTGAGCCGCTTGCGCAGCTCGTAGCCGTGCATCGGGGCGTCGTGGAGAAGGCCGAGGACGGCGAACTCCAGCACTCCCGACCGCCTGCTCATGCCGGCCGTCTCCTTCCCCATGGACTGTCGTATGCCGGGTCGATGTATCGGCCCGATATATCGAGAACAGTAAACCGGGGTTCCCGAACGGGCAAGGGGGCCACGCGTGGTTGTGATCACAAGATGGCTGGCGGGGGCCGCAAGGCAACGGGCATGTAATGATCTGCCGCCGTTATGGGGCGGTTGGTGCCTGATGCCCGATTAGCAGGCATTCGTAGGTGCGTACGCTGTCGCGTGTGCACGAGGACCACCTCCGGGGTTAGGCGGTTGCGGGCATCGGATCGTGAACCCTGCCTTCAGGCCCGACGGCCTGACGAGGAGCTGCTGGAAGATGAGCGAACGACGGCGAAGGTCGGCCAACCCGGGCGGCGGTGAGCAGGGCCCCGGCGGCGACCGCCCCTACGCCTACGGCAGGCCGCCCGAAGGCGCACCCTCCTACGACGAGAGGGCGGCCGGACGGGCCGGCGACGGGAGAGCCGGGAGCGACTCGGTCGGCTCCGACGGCCCCGGACGGCGCCGCCCCGGCGCAGGCCGGGACACCGCGCAGCAGCCCCGGATGACCCGCGCCGAAATGCGCAAGGCCGGCCAGAAGGGCGGCCAGGGCGCCGGCCCGGCAGCGGCGTCCGGTCGCGGCGGCAAGCAGGGGCCCCCCGGCAAGCCGGGCAAGAAGCGTTTCATCGACTACCCGCGCTTCGGCAAGTCGGGCGTGCGCCGCTGGGTGCCGTCCTGGCGGCTGTGGCTGTCGGGCGTCCTGGTGGTGTTCGCCGGCGGTGTCGCCGCCGTCGGCATCGCCTACGCGAACACGTCGATTCCGAAGCTCCACGACATGGTCGACAACCAGAACAACATCTACTACTGGGCCGACGGTTCGGAGATGACCCGCAAGGGCGACACCAACCGGCAGATCGTGCCCATCGGCGAGATCAGCGTCAACATCCAGAACGCGGTCATCGCGGCGGAGAACGAGACCTTCCGGACCGACAGCGGCATCGACCCCAAGGGCATGCTCCGCGCGGTCTACAACATGGCGCGCGGTGGCCAGACCCAGGGCGCCTCCACCATCACCCAGCAGTACGTCAAGAACGGCTACCTGACCCAGGAGCAGACCCTCGACCGCAAGGTGAAGGAGTTCTTCATCACCTTGAAGGTCAATCAGAAGGTCTCGAAGAACGAGATCCTGGAGGGCTACCTCAACACCAGCTGGTTCGGGCGCAGTTCCAACGGCATCCAGGCCGCAGCCCAGGCCTACTACGGGGTCAACGCCAAGGACGTCGACATCTGCCAGAGCGCGATGCTCGCGAACCTGCTCAAGGGCGCGGCCGTCCAGGACCCTTCGCTCAGCGCCGCCAACCACGCCCGCGCGGAGTCCAACTGGAAGGCCATCCTGGACCTGATGGTCAAGGACAAGCTGGTCACGGCCGAGGAGCGGGCCAAGTGCACGGTCTTCCCCGAGCCGATCGAGCGCAAGCCGGCGGCCAACATGAACGGCCAGATCAGCTACCTCGTCGAACTGGCCGACAAGAACGTCCTGAACCGGGACAAGACGCTCGACCAGCAGTCCCTGGACAAGGGCGGCTTCAAGATCTACACGACCTTCGAGAAGGACAAGGTCGAGGCCCTGAAGAAGGCCGTCGACGACGTCCAGGCGGAGACGCTGAACCCGGTCAAGCGCCCGGACAAGGACACCTTCGTCCAGGTCGGCGCCGCCTCCATCAGGCCCGGTGACGGCGCGATCGTGGCGATCTACGGCGGCCCCGGCGTGGAGAACGGCCACCACGGCAACAACGCCGACGCCCAGGGCATCCAGGTCGGCTCGACCTTCAAGCCCTTCGTGCTGGCGACCGCCATGCAGAACGGCGTCCTCACCTCGACCGACGACCAGGGCAAGCCCGCGCGGATCAACGCGGACAGCCGCTACCTCGCCGACGACATGAGCGAGATCCGCAAGCCGGACGGCTCCCTGGTGATCGGCGACGACGGCAAGCCGTACCGGCAGGCGAACGAGGATCCCGGCAAGCGCGGCTACGTCTCACTGCGCCAGGCCATGCAGTGGTCGTACAACGTCCCGTTCGTCCAGCTCAACCAGGACGTCGGCGGCCCCAACGCGGCCGACATGGCGGAGAAGATGGGCCTGCGGCGGGAGACCTTCACGGACCCGAAGACCACGACCTTCGCGCTCGGCACCTCCACCCAGAGCCCGATCCGGATGGCCACCGGCTACGGCACCCTGGCCGCCAGCGGCAAGGAGGCCGAGCCGTACTCGGTGACCAAGGTCGAGCGCAGCGGCAAGGAGTGGCCGACGTTCGCCAAGCCCGCCGCCGCCAAGCAGGTGATGGAGGCGGCCGTCGCCGACAACATCACCGACGTCCTGGTCAACGTGGCGAAGAACGGTACGGGTAGCAAGAGCAACGCGCTCGGCCGCCCGGTGGCCGGCAAGACCGGTACCACCGACGACAACATGTCGGCCTGGTGGGTCGGCTACACGCCGCAGCTGGTCACCTCCGTCGGCCTGTGGCGCGAGGACCCGGCGCACCCGGGTCTGATCCCGATGAAGGGCACCGGCGGCAAGGAGTCCACCCACGGTGGTGACACCCCGACGGACATCTTCACCCGCTACATGAAGGTCGCCCTGGCGAACGAGAAGAAGCTGAACTTCCCCGTTCCGCAGCCGGTCGGCAGCCAGGTGGACTCCTCCGGGGCCCCGGTCTCGGCGTCCCCCTCGCCCACCCTGTCGCCCACCGACACCGCGCCCGCGGTTCCGGCTCCCGACGTGCCGGTCGTGCCGGTCCAGCCCACCGAGGTGGCGCCGCCGGCCGGCTGCACGCCCGGCGTGGACTGCCCGGACACCACGCCCAGCGCGCCGGCACCGACGGCCAGCCCGACCAAGGGCAAGCCGAGCCCCTCGGCGTCGGCCTGCCTGATCCCCGCGCTCTGCCCCTCTCCGAGTGCCTCGGCGAGCAGCACGGCGACGACCAAACCCACTGCCACGCCGAGTGGTTCGGGCAGTCCGTCGCCCTGACCGGCCGGCCCGGCGAGCGGTAGCCGCAGCACCACGGTGGCGGTCCTCCACGGAGGGCCGCCACCGTCGCGTCCGCCCCCGGGCGGCGGCTCGCGCCCGACCCGGGGGAGCCGGCGGTGGGGGCCTCCTCGTCCACCCGGGCGAGGTGCGGCAGGATGTCCGGCATGACGTCGAGCGCGCGTGACGAATCCGCCGGGCCGGACCGGCCCGAAGAGGCCGCCGGTACGGCCGGCCACGGCCCGGTGGCGGTGGCCACGGCCCCCTCCGCCGGCTCCGGCCCGCAGCCGGACACCGTCGTCGTCCCGGCCGACGAGGACCCGGTCGCCGCGGCCGGCAGCGAGGTGTTCGGCGGCCCGCCCGGACGGCGCGCCCTGCTCGGCGTCTCCTGGTGGATCCCGGCCCGCTTCCTCGCCCTCGCGGTCATCCTGACCTCCGTGCTGGGCATGATGCAGAAGGCGTCCTGTTACGACAGCGGCTGGTTCCAGGCGGGCTCCCCGCAGTACATCCACGCCTGCTACAGCGACATCCCGCACCTGTTCACCGGCCGCGGGTTCGCCGACGGACTGCACCCGTACCTGGACAAGATCCCGCAGGGCTCCCCGGACATGCAGTACCTCGAATACCCCGTCCTGACCGGCCTGTTCATGCAGGTCGCCGCCTGGCTCACCCCCGGCGGCGGCAGCGGCCAGCAGCAGGAGCAGTGGTTCTGGGCGATCAACGCCGGCCTGCTGATGGCCTGCGCCGTGGTCGCCGTGGTGGCCGTCTCGCGGACCCACCGCCGCCGCCCCTGGGACGCCCTGCTGTTCGCCCTCGCGCCCACGCTCGCCCTCAACTCCACCGTCAACTGGGACTTGCTGGCGGTCGCCCTGGCCGCCGTGGCGATGGCCCTGTGGTCCAGCTCGCGGACGGTCTGGGCGGGCGTCTTCATCGGCCTCGCCACCGCCGCCAAGCTGTACCCGGTGCTGCTGCTCGGCCCGGTCTTCTTCCTCTGCTGGCGGGCCGGGCGCTGGCGGGCCTTCGGACAGGCCCTCGGCGGCGCGGTGGGGGCCTGGCTCCTGGTGAACGTCCCCGTGATGGTGGCGAACTGGGACGGCTGGGCGACCTTCTACACCTTCAGCAAGCACCGCAAGGAGGACTTCGGCTCCTTTTGGGTGATCCTGATGCAGAACCGCGGCAGCGGCCTGGAGAACCTCGACACCTACATCGCCGGGCTGCTCGTCCTGTGCTGCCTGGGCATCGGCTGGCTGGCGCTCTCCGCGCCGCGCCGCCCGCGCTTCGCCCAGCTGGCGTTCCTGATCGTGGCCGCGTTCATCCTGACGAACAAGGTGTACTCGCCGCAGTACGTGCTCTGGCTGATCCCGCTCGCGGTGCTGGCCCGGCCGCGCTGGCGGGACTTCCTGATCTGGCAGGCCTGCGAGGTGCTGTACACCCTGGGCATCTGGTCCCACCTCGGGTTCGTCACCAGTCCCAAGCAGCACGGCCTGGGCGACTCCTGGTACCACTTCGCGGTCGTGCTGCACCTGCTCGGCACGCTCTACCTGTGCGGTGTGATCATCCGCGACATCCTGCTGCCGGACCGCGACCCCGTCCGCTGGGACGGCAGCGACGACCCCTCGGGCGGCGTGCTCGACGGCGCCCCGGACCGGTTCACGCTCGGTACCGCCCGCCGGCTCGGCGAGGAGGCCACCTACGCGGCCTACGCGCCCACCGGTGGTGACGACTGGCTGACCGTCTCGTCGGTGGAGGAGGACGAGACCTGGCCCGAGCCGGCGGCCCCGCGCCCGGCCGAGGGCTGACCCGCGGCGGACGACGGCGGACGACGGACGGGCCGGTGGCCGGCACCCCTCGGGGTGCCGGCC
>NZ_JBHUWW010000079.1:0-41233 GCF_042669755.1 Kitasatospora sp. NPDC057223
GGTTTATGGCGGCGCAGCGGCGTCACAGTTCCCGCCGCACGCTTCGGCGGCCGGTACCTCGAACGGTCCAGGGCCGGTTCGGGAGGCTTGGTTGCGGCCGCAGGCGGGAACGTGTCCGCGGTGGGTGAGGCCGGTTGGAGGGATGGACCAGGGTGAT
The DNA here is from genome assembly GCF_042669755.1 of Kitasatospora sp. NPDC057223. Classification (NCBI taxonomy): domain Bacteria; kingdom Bacillati; phylum Actinomycetota; class Actinomycetes; order Kitasatosporales; family Streptomycetaceae; genus Kitasatospora; species Kitasatospora sp. NPDC057223. The sequence goes on from NZ_JBHUWW010000079.1 coordinate 158, forward strand.
CGGTGATGAGAACGGCGAGCGGCACGTGCGCCCCGGGGGAGTGGACGATGCCACGGTTGAGGCGCTGGGTCTGCTGTCCGAGGCGCTGGAGACGACGCAGCGGGCGCGGGGTCGGCTTTACGACTTCCACCAGCTGACGGGTGGCGCGGACAAGGTGGTCGGCCGGGCTGTCCTGGCGCTGCGGGAAGCCGGGCACGCCGAGCAGGCCGATCTGGTGGAGCGTGAGGTCCAGGGTGCGGATGTGCTGCCGGGCATGTGGACGTTCCAGATCGTCGAGGCGTACGACGAGGGGTACTACCGGCGCTTCGCCGAGGCGGAACGGCTCGTCCGCGGCGAGCTGGCCGGCGGCCGGGGCCACATCGCCGAGGCCGAGATGAAGCAGCGCCGCGAGACGCACTGACCCGCGTCGCGCGGCGATGTCTCGCCGGAGATCCCGTTGGCGGGGCGGTGCAGTGCAGTGCAGGCGGCGCGGTCACGCGATCGCACGATTGATCGGGGCATTACGGTTCGGCCGTCGGTTTTATGCACCTCTGGCCCTGCCAGCCTGCCCAGTCCTCCCGGAGTGCGTTCCGCCTGCCCGGATCCGATCGCAGCTCGTGCGACCGGGATCCCATCTGGTCGGTGACGGCGTTCCGTCATCCTGGTCGTCGACATCTTTGTGGCTGCCCATACATCCGCAGCCCGCCGCACGGGTACACCGCCTTGACGGCCGCCACAACCGAGACTGGCGGCCCGGCCGGCAGTACAGCGGTCCGTGAGCGCCGTCCCGTTGCGGTGGTGAAGGGCGGATGCGCGATCGGCATCTGCGGGGGCGGGCAGCGGAACGGCTCCGCCCTCGGGGAGGGGGAGCCGTGTCCGTGCTGGTGCTGGTGCTCGTGCTTGGGGTCGCTTAGGCGTGGCGGTGGTGGTGCTTGTTGCCGGTGACGAGTCGGTAGACGGCGAGGAGGATGACCGAGCCAATGATGGCGGCTATCCAGGTGGAGACGTGGAAGAAGCCGTCGATGGAGTCGACGCCGAAGATCACCTTGCCGAGCCAGCCGCCCAGGAGGCCGCCTGCGATGCCGATGAGGATCGTGACGATGATGCCTCCCGGGTCCTTGCCCGGCATCAGCATCTTCGCGATGAGACCCGCGAACAGTCCGATCAGGATCCAGGCGATGATGCCCATGGCTTCTCCTACTTCGTTGAACCAAGCCGCTGTCGACACTCGTCTGCACCGCGGCGGGATTCCCAAACATGCGGTCATGAGCACCCACCGGCGGGGGCGCTCAGGTGCCGATACGGGTGAGCACGGCGCCCGGCCGCCGCTTCCCTTGCCCGGGTGAACCACTCAGTCCTCGGGAGTTCGCTGCCGCAGGGATGACCGTCGTCGGCGGGCAGGGCCGAGGCCCGTTGAAGGACGCTGTGACTGGCGGGTCGGGGGCAGGCTGGGTGACAGCGGGATGTGAGGAGAACCGATGAGTTCGGAAGGCGATCGGGGGCGTCCGGTGGTGGTGGGTGGGTTGGGGGGTGCGGACGGCAGGCGGGGTGCTGTCGCTGCGGTTGGCGCCAGGGCGCCGGGTGACAGGTGTGCTGGTTGCCGGGGTTCTGGACGGGCAGTGTGCCCGGGAGATGCGGCAGGCGCTGCTGGCGGCGGCCCGGGCGTGCCCGGGCGGGCTGGCATTGGACTTGAGCGGCGTGAGGGAGGGCGACCTACAGGGTGTGGCCGCGCTGGTCGCGGCCTGTGAGGCGGTGAGGGCGGCGGGGCACCCGGTGGGACTGGTGGCCGCGAGTGCGCAGATGGACGGCCTTATGGTGCTCACCGGCGCCCTGCACCTGCTCATCGACCATCTGGACGTGGGCCCGGACGACTCCGGCCCGCCCGCCTGACTTGGGTCGCGGGCCGGCCAGCCGGTGCTGGCGGTATCCGACTCGCCCATTGCACGGCACAGCGCGCCATCGATGTCCGCGGCCGGGCGGCCGCTGACCGTAAGGCTGCTACCAGGGCAGGACGGCGTGGATCTCCTTGCCGCCCGGGTGGGTGACGACGTCGATGTCGGTGGCGAGGCACTGGATGATGGCGGGCCAGCCGAAGCCGCCGCCGTTCACCAGGTCAGGTGTGCGGGGCGTGGGCAGCACTTCACTGGTGTCGCGCACACTGATCCGGACACCGTCGGGCTGGGCGCGCAGGATGAGGACGAAAGGTCCGGGAGCGTGGCGCACCGAGTTGGTGACGAGCTCCGAGACGACCAGCAGCACCTGGTCCGCTGCGCCGGCCTCGCGGGCGGGGGTCTGCGCGGCGAGGGTGTTGAGGAAGAGGGCGGCGCTCTCTCGGGCCCGCACACAGGAGCCCGGTCCGCCGTCGAACGCCGCGTAGAGCGGCGCCCGGACCACACTGCCGGCGCTACTGTCCACGCTTTCCTCCTTGACATCACACCCCGCATGCCCTGTGGGCTTCACTACCCGGAGCGCACATACTCCCACCGCGTGCCCGCCCCCTCGGAAGGGCCCTGCTGTCCAGGACAGGCCCCACTTGCCCTACGTTTGTCCCGTCCACCGTACGCGGCCCCGACCGGAAGGATCCCGAGGATGACCACACCCACACCTACCCCCGTGCTCAGCCTCGCCACCCGCGCCACCGCCGCGGGCCCCGTCATCGAGGCGGCCGGCCAACTCGACTACGACACCGCCCCCCGGATGCGCGCCGCCATCACCGCCGTCCTCAACTCCGTACCGGCCCCGCCTACCGTGGACCTGGACCTCGCACACCTCACCTTCTGCGATTCCTCCGGCCTCACCGCCCTCATCCACGCCCGCAACGAAGCCGCCCAGGCAGGTACCCAACTACGCCTCGGCGCGGTGTCGGCCAACGTCACCGACCTCCTCGCACTCACCGGGGCACAGGCCCTCTTTCCCTCGGCCGCTTAAGCGCACCGGGCCGACCGACGTCTCATAGTCGTCGGACTGGAATAGCGGCCGTCATGAGTCCTGGCCGTGGTCCGCTGAACCGCCCGTTTTTCGATCCGCCCCTCGAGGTGCCCGTCCAGGCCGACGCCCGGGCCGTCTGCTCACGGTGGTGCGGGCCCTGATCCTGACGTTCGCCGACCGCCGTTCGCTCCGCACCGGTTGCCCGGGGCGGGCGTGTGCCGGGGTCAGGGTTGTTCGTCGTCCGGCCACGTCCGGGTGTCGCGGGGCCGGACGTACGGCTCCTCCCCCTTGGGCAGGCCACCTTCGGTGGCGCGTTCGCGGGAGAGTTCGGCGTCGAACTCCAGGCCGAGGAGGATGGCGAGATTGGAGATCCACAGCCAGACGAGGAAGACGATGACTCCGGCGAGGGTGCCGTAGGTCTTGTTGTAGGAGGCGAAGTTCGCGACGTACAGGGCGAATCCCGCGGAGGCCGCCATCCAGAGGGCGACGGCGAGCAGGCTGCCGGGGGAGATCCAGCGGAACCCGCGGTCGCGCACGTTGGGTGCGGCCCAGTACAGCAGGGCGATCATCAGCGCGACGAGGATCACCAGGACCGGCCACTTGGCGATCGACCACGCCGTCAGCGCGGTGCTGCCCACGCCCAGCGCCCGGCCGACGCGGTCCGCGAGCGGGCCGGTGAACACGACGATCACCGCGCTCGCCGCCAGCAGCACCATCAGCAGCAGCGTCAGCCCCAGGCGCAGCGGGGTGGTCTTCCAGAGGGGGCGACCTTCGCGGATGTCGTAGACCGCGTTGGAGGAGCGGATGAAGGCCGCGACGTAGCCCGAGGCCGACCAGAGAGCGCCCGCGAGGCCCACGATCATCAGGATGGTGCTGGTGCCGCCGTTGTTCTGCAGCTGGTGGACGGCGTTGCGCAGGATGTCCCGGGCGGCGCCGGGTGCGAGGCTCTGCAGGTTGTCCAGCACCCCGTCGGTCGCGGACCGCCCGATCACACCCAGTATGGAGACCAGGACGAGCAGGGCGGGGAAGATCGCCAGAACGCTGTAGTAGGTGAGGGCGGCGGCCCGGTCGGGCAGCTCGTCCTCCAGGAACTCCTCGCCGGTGCGTCGTAGTACCGCCCACCAGGAGCGCCGGGGCAGGTCCCCGAGGGCGTCCGGGGCTGCTGCCTCGACCTGCCGACTCGGCCCGGGCCCGTCGGTGCGCTCCTGGCCTCCGGTCGTCTGCTTGCGGTGGTGCAGTGGTGCCATACCGGTCGCCTGCCCGCGACGCCAGCGATGAATCAATCACCGGTGCCCGGGGCCGGCGGTTCACCGGCTCCAGGCACGCCCGGGGCCACCTGGCGTGCGGGGAGCGAGCGAAAGCGATGAGTGACGAGCACGCACACCCGGTAACCCCGCTCCCTTTAGTCACGATGACATGCGCTGCGGGCGTGAAGCCGTCTTCTGGAGGGTAGGCCCGAGGCATGCTCACCCTCGGCGTGGAGGAGGAGTACCTCCTACTCGACCCGGCGACCGGTATGCCCGTTGCCCGGGCGGCGCAGGTGCGCCGAGCAGCGGACCTCCAGTCGGCGATGGACCAGGGCGAGGTCCAACGCGAACTCCTCCAGGCACAGCTGGAAATCGCGACGCCGGTCTGCCATGAGCTGGAGGAGGTCGGCGGACACCTCCTGCGGATGCGCCACGCCCTGGGCCAGGCCGCGGCCCAGAACGGCTGCCTGCTCGCCGCATGTGCCAGCGCGCCGTTCACCGACCGCCTCCCCGTGCCTGTGACGGACACCCTGCGCTACCGGGCCATGCACAGTGACGCTCCCCGGCTCACCGACGAACAGCTGATCTGCGGCATGCACGTCCACCTCGGCATCCCCGACCGTGCGACCGGCATCACGCTGCTGAACGGGCTTCGACCCTGGCTCCCGCTGCTGGTGGCGCTGGCCGCGAACTCCCCGTTGTCGCAGGGCACCGACACCGGCTTCGCCAGTTGGCGCACGCTGGTCTTCGATCGCTGGCCCGTCAGCGGGCCGCCACCCTCCTTCGAGGGCGCCGACGACTACGACCACCGGACGCGGGCCCTGGTGGAGAACCGCTTGATCCCCGACACCGGCCAGATCTACTGGCACATCCGGCTGTCCGAGCGCTTCCCCACCATCGAGATCCGCGCGATGGACGTGCAACTGCGCCCGGACGAGGCGGTGATGCTCGCCGGCACGGTCCGCGCCCTCGCCACCCGCCTGCTCGGCGACGCGGCCGCCGGGCGTCCGGTGCCCGCGATCCGGCCCGAGACGCTGGACGCGGCCGTGTGGTACGGCGCACGGCACGGCTGCACCGGCGAGGTGTTCGACCCGCTCCACGGTGAGCCGCGCGCAGCGGGGGACGCGGCAGCGGCCCTCCAGGGGTTCACCGCCTCCGCGGCCGGGAAGGACGCGCGGCACATCACGCCCGTGCTGGAGCGAATCCTGCACGAAGGCAACGGGGCGGCGCGTCAGCTACGCGAACTGCGCCGCAGCGGCCGCGAAGGGCTTGTCCGCATGATCACCGACCAGACCACGGGTGCCTGACCGCGCCCGTAGCCCGGTCCGGACCACCGCGCGCGACTCCGCGCCGCTGGCGCGGCCCAACCTCCGATCCGCCCAGCCGTGACTGGCGGAGCACCCCCAGCGCCGGTCCCGGTCAGTCGCGCGTCAGGCAACACCCGAAGTTGAGTCCCTACTTGTCAATGAACCTGTGTCAGCGCTATAACTTTCTTGTCGATGAGCCCGGCAGACTAACTGGCGTGGCAGTGTCTGTCCTGCCGCTGCCGCTGCCGCTGCCGCTGCCGCTGCTGCCGGATGCTCGTTCCGCTGCGATTGTGAGGAGCTGAATCACCGTGCTGATGCGTACCGACCCCTTCCGCGACTTCGACCGTCTCGCGCAGCAGCTGCTCGGGACCCCGGCGAAGCCGGTCGGCATGCCGCTGACCGCCTTCCGCGACGGCCAGAGCTTTGTCCTGCGTCTGGACCTGCCGGGCGTCGACCGGGAGTCGATCGACCTGGACGTGGAGCGCAACGTGCTGAGTGTCCGCGCGCAGCGCCAGGGCGCTCTGCCGCAGGGCGCGCAGGTGCTGGCTGACGAGCGCACGCTGGGGACGTTCACCCGGCAGGTGTTCCTGGGCGACGCCCTGGACACGGAGCGCATCGAGGCCGACTACGACCAGGGCGTGCTCACGGTGCGGATCCCGGTGACGGAGAAGGCCAAGCCCCGCAGGATCGAGATCACCGGCCCTACCCAGAGCGGCACCCCCGCCGCCGTGCGGGCCCCGCGCGAGGTGATCAACGCCTGACTTCCGTCCGCCACCGCCCGCGCGGCACCGCAGCCCCACCGGCGCCGATCGGGCCCCTCCTTCTTCCCGACATCGACGGCTTTCGAGGAGTGGAGATGACCACCGGCACCACCACCCAGCGGCGGACACCACTCACCGAGCCCGGAACGGCTCAGCGCCGCTCGGCAGGTTCCGGCGCGGAGAACGCCACCGGCAGGACGCAGCATGGCCTGCTGGTCGGGCTGTTGAACCGCCCCGGCGGTGCGCCCGCCGCGCTCGTGACGCTGCCGGGCGGGCGCCGCGCGGTCACCGCCGTGCTGCGGGGTCCGCAGGCCCGTCAGGTGGAGGAGGCGGTGGCCGGCCGGCTGCGGCCGCCCACCACGGCGTCGGGCCGTCAGCTGGTGCGCTGGCTGGAGCGTCCGCTGCCCGCTGAGTTGAGCGTGGCTGGCCCGGGCCCGGCGGACATCGCCCTCACCGCTGTGACCGCACCTGCGCCCGCAGTCGACCTCGCACCCGACCTCATGGCGGCCTGACACCGGCCCCACCCGTGCCGGACGCGCCAGCCGGCAGGCCCATCCGCCGGGCCTGCCGGCCGGCCCCGGGGTTCCGTACTGTCCTAAGGGAGATGCCCGGTGACCTTTACCGTGTCCGCGGTGCTGTTCTTCGGCGTGGTCCTGGGCGTGCTCGTCCGCAATCGGCAGGCGACCGGCTTCGCGGCCTGCGTTGCCGTCGTCTTCGGGTTCCTGCTCGCCTCCACCGGCTTCGCCCCCGTCATCGACAACCTGCTGGGCAACGCGGTCGCCATCCTCAACCGGTGACGCGACCAGCGCCGAACCCATGGACCGCCCCGGCACCGCACGACGGCCGACTTCCGCGGCAGGCCTGCAAACAGGCCTGGAGAAGAGGCCCCGATGCCGGAAGACTCATGGCCGGTCACTTTGACAGAACCGGCGTGCATAATTTCCGGGCGGCCGGGTAACCCGGTGGCGCGCGCCGCTGAGCACCCCACAGTCGAGCAGGGAGAGTGATCCTCATGACCGTCCTCCAGGACCTTGTACCGACCGCCGTCCCCGCCGAGCACCGCGCCGAGGAGGCTCTCCCCGCTGCCCCGGCTCTGCCCGCGGTAGGCGACCCGTCCGAGGTCGCGGCGTCGGACGCCCGTGCCTTGTCCAGGGACCTCTTCCTGCGGCTGCGTCAGCTGGAGGAGGGCACCCGGGAGTACTCCTACGTCCGCGGCACCTTGATCGAGCTGAACATGATGCTCGTGAAGTTCGCCGCGCGGCGCTTCTCCCACCGCAGTGAGCCGATGGAGGACATCCTCCAGGTCGGCACGGTCGGCCTGATCAAGGCCATCGACCGCTTCGACCCCACCATGGAGTACGAGTTCAACACCTTCGCGCTGCCCACCATCACCGGCGAGATCAAGCGCTTCTTCCGCGACACCTCCTGGATGGTCCACGTTCCGCGCCGGATGCAGGAACTGCGCCTCACCCTGGCCAAGGCCTCCGACGACCTCCAGCTGACCCTGGACCGTGTGCCCACGCCCCGGGAGCTCGCGCGGCACCTGTCGATGGACGAGCGCGACGTCGTCGAGGGCCTCAAGGCAGCGGAGGCGTACAGCGCGCACTCACTGGACATGTCCTCCTGCGACGACGAGGACTCGGGCGCCAGTCTCGCCGAGCGGTTCGCGGTGGAGGAGAAGGGCTTCGACGCCGTCCTGCACCTGGAGAGCCTCAAGCCCCTCATCGCCGCCCTCCCCAAGCGCGAGCGCGCGATCCTCTCCATGCGCTTCGGCGCCGAGATGACCCAGTCGCAGATCGGCGAGCGTCTCGGGCTGTCGCAGATGCACATCTCCCGGATCCTCAGCCGCGTCCTGAAGGACCTGCGCGCAGCCCTGCTCGTCGAGCAGTAACCGTGGTCGGCCGGCCGCCTCCTGTGAGGGCCGCCGGCTTGGTGCCCACGCCAAGAGCAGCGCGCCGTCCGGCGCTGCCGCCGGACCTGGCGGCTGCGGGCGTTCTGCGACTCCACGTGGTTGAACGACCTGCCCGCGGCCGGGCCGACGGGTTTATCTGCGAGCCTTCCCCACGAACATAGCTGCCCCGCCTGGACGGGCGCGTGGTCGCCGAAGTGCCGCAGGCCACGCCGGCTGGTCTCCGCGGACGATGGGAAGCATTCTCCGGGCCCGGGAAGGGCCGCTCACGGGTTGCGCGATTGCTCCAGCCGACTGGGCTGGGCGGGGCCGAAAAAGTAGGCGAGCGCCAGAGGCGCGATTTCGGGTCCGCGAGATCGCTCGCTCCTAGTCCTGCATCGTCGTGCTCACCTGCCCTGCTCACATGCGCCGGTCTCGCGCATCCTCTGCCCTCCGGTGCCTGGAACCTACCCCGCCGCGACACGCTGCGTCCGTGCGCCTCAACGCCCCCTGTCCGGCACACTTGGGGCCGCCCCGGCATCGGGCCTGGTCCGCTTCCGGGCCGCGTCCGCGTCGCCCGTGTATGCGGCTCGTGCTTGCTTCTGCGACTGGTGGCCTACGACGGCCGGGGCCCGGGACCCGGAGAATCGCGGCTGCGGTCTGGGCGGCCCGGGTGTCTCGCGGCAGCCGGCGTCGGTCGTTGCGGTTCCCGTGCTGTTCGTCAGCGGCGGTGGGTGAGGCGGTGCAGGGTGTCGCGCAGTTGGTGGGCTGCGGTGAACCAGGGCTGCCAGCGGCCGTGGTGGGCGGCTTCGGTGCTGTGGTCGGTCCGGGGAGTGGTGGCCGGGTCCGGGCGGTCGGACCGGTGTCTGCCTGCCATGGTTACAGGTTCTTCTCGTAGTTCGCGAGGGCGAGGCCGAGGCCGAAGAAGGTGGGCGCCCATTCGCCGACGTAGATGCCCCAGCGGTCGGCGCGTTCCAGGTCCTGGCCCTTCTCGACTTTCAGTGAGGTGGCCCAGGTGAGGACGGACAGGCCGATGGAGGCGAAGGCGGCGGTGTAGGCGTGTTCGCTGCGGATGCCGGAGTCGTGGAGCTTCTTGACGATCACGGTTTCTCCTCTGGGATGGTTCTTAGGGGTGGCCGGAGCCGGAGGTGTCAGCGCGGGCTGCCTGCCCCGCGGCCTCGGCCCCCGGTATTGAGCCTGCGGCAGGCCGGGCGGCCTCGCACCCTGGTCGGTGAAGGCGGGTGAGGTGATGGCGTACAGCCGGCGGCCGACATCCAGGCATCCCGAGCGGCATCCCGGCAGCCCGGTTCCTGGCCCACGGTGCGCAGGTCCCGTAACGGTGGGTGAACCCACGAGCGGGTGAACCGCAGCTGATTGAGGTGCCGCGATGGGGATAGTCGTTCGTATGCCGATGTCGTTGCAGGCCCTCCGGGCCGCGCGGTCGGCCTGCGGACACCCGATTCCAGGAGGAACAGCGGATGGACAAGCCCGGTCCCGTGCAGAAGATCGTCGATGCCGTCGTCGACGCCGTGAGCGAGGACGGCCACCCGGAAGTGCAGGTGCCCGGAGCACCGTCGGTCGGACCGCCGTCGCTGGCCGAGCCGACTGAGCCGAGGGCGCCGCTGGCGCCGAAGCCCGACCAGCGGGCACCAGCGCCGCTGTCGGCCACCGGGCGGGGAGCTGGTGCGGCCGGCGAGGTGCGGGCGCAGAGCGGTGGGTTCCTGACGACCGCGCAGGGTGCGCGGCTGCCGGACTCGGACCACTCGTTGAAGGCCGGCCCGCGCGGGCCGGTGCTGCTGCAGGACCACCACCTGCGGGAGAAGATCACCCACTTCGACCACGAGCGGATCCCGGAGCGGGTCGTTCACGCGCGCGGCGCCGCGGCCCACGGCGTGTTCCAGGGCTACGGGACTGCCGCCGGGGTGACCAGGGCGGCGTTCCTCGCCGAGGGCGTCGAGACGCCGGTGTTCGTCCGCTTCTCGACCGTCCTGGGTTCGCGGGGATCGGCCGACACGGTGCGCGACACCCGGGGCTTCGCGACGAAGTTCTACACCAACGAGGGTGTCTTCGACCTGGTCGGCAACAACATCCCGGTGTTCTTCATCCAGGACGCCATCAAGTTCCCCGACGTCATCCACGCCGGCAAGCCGCACCCCGACCGCGAGATCCCGCAGGCCCAGAGCGCCCACGACACCTTCTGGGACTTCGTCTCCCTGCACACCGAGGCCACCCACCACACCATCTGGAACATGTCCGACCGCGGCATCCCGCGCTCCTTCCGGATGATGGAGGGCTTCGGCATCCACACCTTCCGCCTGGTCAACGCCGACGGTGCTTCCACCCTGGTCAAGTTCCACTGGAAGCCGAAGGCGGGTGTCCACTCCCTCGTCTGGGAGGAGGCCCAGCTGATCAACGGCATGGACCCCGACTTCCACCGCCGCGACCTCGCGGACGCCATCGAGGCGGGGAACTTCCCGCAGTGGGAGCTCGGCATCCAGACGTTCCCCGACACTCCCGAGCAGACCTTCCGCGGTATTGACCTCCTCGACCCGACGAAGATCGTCCCCGAGGAGCTCGCCCCCGTGCAGCCGATCGGCCTGCTCACCCTCAACGCCAACCCCACCAACTACTTCGCCGAGACCGAGCAGGTCGCCTTCCACCCGGGACACCTCGTCCCCGGCGTCGACGTCACCGACGACCCGCTGCTCGCCGGCCGGCTCTTCTCCTACCTCGACACCCAGATCACCCGGCTCGGCGGCCCGAACTTCGCGCAGATCCCGATCAACCGCACCCACGCGCCGGTCAACGACATGCTCCGCGACGGCTTCCACCAGGACGCCGTCCACTCCGGCGTCGCCCCCTACAAGCCGAACTCCCTCGACGGGGGCTGCCCCTTCTTCGCAGGCGCCGGCGACCACGCCTTCATCGAGCACCCCACCCCGGTCGCCGCCTCGGCCAAGGTCCGCGAAGCACCGGCCTCCTTCGCCGACCACTACAGCCAGCCCCGGCTGTTCTGGCTCAGCCTCACGCCGGTGGAGCGCGAGCACGTCATCGCCGCGTACACCTTCGAACTGAGCAAGTGCTTCGAGCAGGCGATCAAGGAGCGCACCCTCCAGGTGCTCGCCAACATCGACACCTACCTGTGCGCCCAGGTCGCCCAGGGCCTGGGCCTGCCCGCACCGCAGCGTTCCGAGCAGCTCGCCGACCCGCAGCCCAGCCCCGCCCTCTCCCAGCTCGGCCACACCTGGCCCACCACCGGCCGGGTCATCGGCATCGTCGCCGACCCGTCCAGTGACCTCGACGCCGTCCGCCAGGTACGCGACGCGGCCCGCCGGGCCGGCCTCCTCCCGCTGCTCATCGCTCCCACCGGTGTACCCCTCGCCGACGACCTGCCCGTGCAGCGGACCTTCGCCGCCACCCGCTCCGTGGAGTACGACGCACTCGTCATCGCCGGCCCCCTCCTCCCGGCAGCCGACGAACACGGCGCCCGTGATGCCAAATCCGGCGTCGCGGGCCCCGCGAGCCAGGTCGACTCCCGCGTGGCCCTGCTCACGAACGAGGCCTACCGCCACGCGAAGCCGATCGCGGCACTCCCCGGTACGGAAGCCGTCCTCACCGCAGCCGGCGCCGACCCCGCCGCTCCCGGCGTGATCGCCGCCGAGGACACCGACGCGGTCATCACAGAACTCACCGGCCTCCTCGCCTCGCACCGCGTCTGGGAGCGGTTCCCCGCCGCCGTGAACTGACCGCGACCGCCCGGCCCTGCGCACGCCAGCCAATGTCCTTACGGCGGCGGCGGCGGACGGGCGCAGGGCCGGGCCGGGCGGCACCCCGCCACCGCACGAGGGACGAGCAGAAGCCGGCCGCGACGTCCGGCGGCCGGCCCTTCGCACCAGCAGCAGGATGGAGTGAGGCCGTGACCCAGGACCAGTTCACCCCGCAGGACCCGACCGAGCAGCACCCCGGGCCCGAGTTCGGGGAACAGGAGCAGCCCTACCCGGGGTCGAGTGAGCGGATGGACCCGGAACCCGATTACGGCGAGCGGATGTACCGGGGCGCCGGTCGGCTCGAAGGCCGGCGGGCACTGATCACCGGCGGCGATTCCGGCATCGGACGGGCCGTGGCACTTGCGTACGCGAGGGAGGGAGCCGATGTCGCGTTCTGCTACCTCCCCGATGAGGAACCGGACGCCCAGGAGACGGTACGTCTGGTGGAAGCGGCCGGCCGACGGGCGCTCCCCGTGCCCGGCGACGTACGGGACGAAGGCTTCTGTGCCGCTCTGGTCGGACGGACCGTCGACGAGCTGGGCGGCCTCGACATCCTGGTGAACAACGCCGCCTACCAGATGTCCTAGCCCGAAGGGCTGGCCGCGATCGACACCGAGCAGTTCGACCGGGTTGTGAAGACGAACCTGTACGCGATGTTCTGGCTCTGCAAGGCGGCGCTCCCGCACCTGCGGCCCGGATCGTCGATCATCAACACCGCTTCCGTCCAGGGGTACAAACCGAGTCCGCACCTGCTCGACTACGCCACCACCAAGGGGGCGATCGTCACCTTCACCCAGGGCCTGGCCCAGCAGCTCGCGCCGGACGGTATCCGGGTCAACGCGGTCGCGCCGGGACCGGTGTGGACACCCCTCATCCCGGCCACCATGCCCGCTGACAAGGTCGCCGCGTTCGGCAGGCAGTCACCCCTGGGACGGGCCGCCCAGCCCTGCGAGATGGCACCCGCCTACGTCTTCCTCGCTTCGCAGGAAGCCGGTTACATCACCGCTGAGATCGTCAACGCCACCGGCGGCATCCCCCTGCCCTGACACCTCACCCGAGCCGCCGGGCGGCCATGCCAGATGGGCCCAAACCGTGCAGGCCCTGCACGGTGCACGGCGGCGGGTACGAGTCTGAAGATCGGCATCCCCACGCCCCCAACCCCAGGGATTGCGACCGCTCGGCCCCCGAGGCAACCCGAGCGGGCCGATACTCGCCGACCACACCGTGTCGTCAGGATGACGATATGAAGTATCTGAGCGGTTTCGTCCTGCACCCGCTCCGGTGCGGTGGCGCTGCCTGGCCGCCGCTCCACCCGGGATGCTCCGGCACGGCCTGGTGCTCGCCGAGGTGGTGCGCGCCCGGGTGCTGGCGCCGTCCGCTGCCCGGGTCCGGCCGCCCTCGGTCCAGCCCGCCTCCGACTGCCGGTCCGCCCCGCCCCGTCCCGGGCCCTCGCCCCGGAGCCGGGCCGAGGGTGGTTCGCGGTGGCAGGCCCGGCCCCATGACTTCTCCAGGGCACGGAGTCGAGCACGTCACACTCGGCGTCGCCCGACTCCACGATGTCGCTCTCGCGGGATGAGCCGTCAGAAGAACAGTGGACCGCCGGTCCCGGACCTCCTGAGCTGGTATTAACGGGACGGTTTTCAGTAGTAGTGGCGGCGGCCGCCGACCTCGTGCCCGACGGCGCCCATGATCCACAGGATGAGGCCGATGACGACCAGGGCGATGCCGATGGTCCACAGGATGGAAATGCTGGCGAGGAATCCGATCACGAGGAGAATGACTCCGAGGATGATCACGGTGACCTCCGTGTGTGTTCCCCCCCTTGATGTGGTTCTCCCTTGTGGGAGGTGAAGCCTCTCCGTTCTTTCTCGGATTTCGAAGCGCTGTGCCCGTTTTGGACAGGGGAGCCGTTTTCGGCAGTGCCCGCGTGCACGAGCGTCCGCTACGGGTGCGGGACGAGGGTGGTGGTGAGGCCGGTGAGGAGGATGTCGAGGCCGCGTTCGAGTTCGGCGGCGCCGTCGTAGGTGGCGAGGGTGGAGGCGAGGCCGCGAAGGAGGGGGAATTCGCCGATCGGCAGCCGGTGCAGACCCAGGCGTAGCAGGTCGTCAGTCTCGTCGGGGTTGTCGACGAGTTCCTGGAGTTCGTTGAGTACGTGGCCGTGGAGGAGCCCGAAGAGGGCGCGGTAGATGTGCAGGGCCTCGGCGCTGCTGAAGCCGGCGCGGGTGAGCAGGGTGAGGATGGCTTCGAGCGGTCGCAGGGTGCCCCGGGGGCGCAGGGCCAGCGGTGTCGCGAGGGGGCGGGTGACCAGGAGCGGTACGACGTTGGGGTGGGTGAGGGCGAGGCGGCGGTAGTCGCGGGCGACGGCGCGCAGCTGGGCGGCCCAGTCGGGGTCGGCGGAGTCGACGGTGAGGCGGCTGAGGACGGTCTCGGCGATGCCGTCGAGCAGGGCGGCTTTGTTGGCCGCGTAGCGGTAGAGGCTCATCGGGTCGTACTCCAGCGCGCGGGCCAGGCGGCGCATGGACAGTTTCTCGATGCCCTCGCGGTCGATGATCTCCAGAGCGCAGGCGAGCATCCGGGCGCGGTTGAGCTTCCCGTTCGTGTGCTGCCTGGGTTCCTGGACGACCCGGTCGGCCGGGGGCTGGACCATGGCCGTCCCTCCTGTCGCTCGGGGCCACTGTCGACGAACTTAAAGTTCGTAGACCTACGGTGTAGAAATAAGTCTACATCGGGAGTTGACTGTAGGCATACGACGTAGACCTTGACGTAATACCTTTGGGAGCGCGTCATGATCCTTGTTCTTCTCGGACTTCTCGTCCTGGTGGTAGCGGCCGTCGTCCCGGTCGCGGGAATCGTCACCAACACGGGCGCCGCGCACGAGCTCACGAACGCGTTCTCGGTGTTCGGGCACCACGTGACCGGCTCCACGGGCACGCTCTTCCTCTCTTCGGCATCATCGTCGGCGCGGCGGGCATGCTGGGACTCGGCCTGCTGCTGACCGGGGCGCTCCGCGCCTCTCGTCGTGGCAGGGTCGCGCGTAGCGGACTGCGTGACTCCCGCCGTGAGACGGCGGCCGCCGCCGAGTGCCGGGACGACCTGGCCGCGCAGCGCGACGAGGTCGCCCGCCAGCGGGACGAGCTGATGCGCGGCCAGGGCAGCGCGCACGAGGAGACGGCCGGCGCCCGCCGTCTCCCGCTGCCCCCGAAGAGCGACAGTGACCCAGCTCTGGGCGATTCGCAGGAGCCCGATGGGCCCCACGGATCTCATCCGCTCGCGCGTCGCCCCGACTCCCGCTGAGGAGCGGTCACTGCCCCTCGCTCTCGACACACGAAAAAGGAGACCAGCCATGGGTATCGGCAAGAAGGCCGCCCACAAGGCGGAGGAAGTCAAGGGCACGGTGAAGAAGTCGGTCGGCGCCGCCACCGGCAACGGGCAGGGACTGCACTCGCAGTGCGAGACGACCCAGGTCCGTGAGTACGGCAGCGGCGCCTCGCTGTTCGGGTACACCAAGCTCGACGGCCAGGTCCCCGGCGGCCAGGCCGAGCTGTTGCGGGCCCCGCGCTCCCAGGCGGAGCTGGCCCTCGCGGCGGGGGAGCTTCCGCCGTGGCGGCGCGGCCGGGTTCCACCGTAGCCACCGGTCCTCGCTCGTCCGCAAGGGCCCGGACTTCTACCGGCCCCCGCTTCCCGGACGTGCCGGACGACCTGGCCTATGTCTGGCCCGTCTCGGGCCGCGCGGCACGGATCTGAGGCCTCGGTGGGATGCCGCGCCGCGTTCACCGCCCCTGAGGGCGGGCTGACGCGCCGGATGGAGCAGTCCGGGCACCGTGCTCGGAGCCCACGCGGCACTGGCCGTCACCCGGGCGGCGCGGGCGTCCCCGGAAGCAGTTCGAGGGCGCAGCATTTCGGGCCGCCGCCGGCTTTGGCGTACTCCGACATGTCCACTCCCACGGGTTCGAACCCCAGGCCCGTCAGTCGCTCGGCCAGCTCGGTGGCCGCTACCGGCAGGAGGACGTGCCGGCCGTCGCTGACGGCGTTCAGGGCGAGCAGCTGGGCGTCGCGTTCCTGCACTTGTACGGCGGAGGGGAACAGTGTCGCCAGGCGGTGTCTGCTGTGGGCGGAGAACCCACCCGGCCAGTACATGATCTGCTCGTCGTCCAGGACGGCGAGGGCGGTGTCGAGGTGGTATAAGCGCGGGTCGACGAGCTCCAGTGCGACCACGGGACGGCCGAAGTACGTCTCGGTTTCCTGCAGGCTGGCGGGCTGCGTGCGGAATCCGGTGCCGGCCAGGATCAGTCCGGCCAAGGCCAGGTGGTCACCCTGGCCCTCGTTCATGTGCGCCGCACCGGGGACCTGTGCGAAGCCGCGGTCCCGGAACCACTTCTCGTAGGCGGCCGCCTCGGGTGCCCGCTGGGTATGGCGGAAGGAGGCGATCAGGGCCCTGTCCCCGATGACGGTGGCGCCGTTGGCCGCGAACACCATGTCCGGCAGGCCGGGGACGGGCTCGACGAGATCGACGCGGTGGCCGAGCCCTGTCAGGGTGGCGCGCAGTGCCTCCCACTGGCCCTCGGCCAGGGCTCGGTCGACGGGCCGGTGCGGGTCCATCCACGGATTGATCGAGTACTCCACCGCGAAGTAGGAGGGCGGGCACATCAGGAAGCGGCGCGCGAACGCCTCGCGTGCGATGCCGGTCACCAAGGGGTCCGCCTTCCGCCTCCCGGCCCGCACCGCGCAGACCCGCCAGACCTGCGCCTGGTACTCCAACAGTGCAGGCAGCCGTGGCGGGTGGCACGACGGACAGCCGGCCACTCACCCGACCGGGCCGGCCAGGTCCAGCAGGTACCCGTCAGCCTTCCGGGGGAGGCAGGGGGCTGCTCCGGCGCTCCAGGAGATCCAGCAGCCCACGGAAGTCGAGGTCCTCGCCATCGCCGTGGGGACTCCGGGTGCCGGCCGAGCGGAAGGTGCCGTCGGCGGTGAAGGTGGCCAGGGCCGTCACCGGTCCCGCGGCCATGGTGAGCACGGCGTCCGGCGACCACGTCACCGTCCAGCCGTAGGCCTCGGCCGTGACGGACAGGTACCGGGAGTCGGGGCCGGCCGGATCTTCGGGATTGCTCATACCCGCATCGTCGGCCACGAGCGGCGCACCGTCGGCCACGGCACGCCGGACCGGCGGCCGGCCTGAGGCTCCGGCCGGCGTGGACCAGCATGGTCACTGTCGGTCACCGGAGCTGTAGCGCCTCTCCCGGAGCGGCAGGCAGCAGCCAGGACCAGGATCCGTCGTCTGACCCGGAAGACAGCGGCCCGCCGCGCTCGTCCAAGAGGCGGTCAGGACCCTCAGGCCCGGCCGGGGCCGCTGCGAGCACGCGGGCTTCGCCTCCCACCTCACGGCTGCGTATGACCGCACACAGCTTCAGGAGCCGCCCGGACGCACGGCGCGGCGCCGTACAGGGCTGGGCAGGAACCCGGCACCCCGGCACCGCCTGGGCCGGACGTGCCTTCGGCCCTGCCCCCAACCCCGCCGGGTCGACGGACCGGCCCAGGACTGGAAATCGGTTACGCCGCTCAGACATGCCGGCACTCGGCTCCACCGGCCCGGCGCCCCTTGCCTGGTCAGGTGGGCGAGCCTGGCCGGTGGGGCGAGTCATCCTGTCGGGGTCTGGCGTCTCCTGTCTGTGGGCCGTCCACCAGTCGGCGAGGCGTTCGGATGGGCATGGTGGATGGTGCGGGGCGGGGCGGTTCCAGCGCCAGGCCTGGGCGATCAGGTGCTGGAGCGGGCAGAGGCCGTCGTGTGTCACCGGCGGAGCCCGCGACCGTGGCCCCAGCGGGGGCGCAGACGGGTGTCGAGTGCGTCGCGCAGGGTGTAGAGGTCGGTGATGGTGGCCTGTTCGGCGAAGCGGGCGAGCAGTCGCCGCAGGACGCTGTCGTTGCCGTCGTGGACGGCGTCAGTGATGGCCTCCACCAGGTGGTACGGGTCGGCGTGCGGCGGGTGCGGAGGTGCCGGCTCGTCCATCGTGGTCTCCCGTCGTTGTGTCTGCGGCCCGGTTCTCGTGCGGGCGCATCCTTCCTCGGGTGTGTCGCCGGTCGGGTGCCGCATGAACTCCGTGGGCCGGGGCGAACACTACCTTCCTCTCGAACGCCGAAAAATCTGTGTCGGCTGGAGTAGACATCGGGCGGTGTCGTGGTTAGTGTTTCTCTCGTAGCAAGCAGTCGAGCGGTACCCGCAAGACACGAACTGGCGGGTTGCAGTATGGAAGTTCGCAGGTCGGCACGGTTGTGGGGTTCTGAAGCCAGGTTGGTGCAGTTCGGCGACGGGACCGGCGGCCGGGCCGGGTGGCCCGCAGTGATCAGGGGCCACCATGAAGCGGTACCGCGGCAGTACGTGGTTCGCGGGTGAGCAGGACACGCCGGGCGCATCGGCGTGAAGCAGTACCAGGTGGTGCGGCAGCAGAGTTCCGGAGCCAGTGCAGGTGCAGGACGGCGACGGGGCTGGCGGCCCGCAGTGATCAGGGGCCGCCACCGAGCGGTACCGCGAATGAATGTGAATGAGCAGGTGCTACCAGTAGGGCGAAGTTGGTTGGCAGTTGCAGTGCGAGGTACCTCGGTAAAGGCGTCGGGCTGCGGGCGCGCGTACTGGGAGGTCCGTGCAGTGGGGTTCCAAGCCGAGCAGGTGAGCATGACGGGCGACGGGGCTGGCTGCCGGAAGAGGGCGACCCGTGAGGGTCGCCGCAGCAGTACTGGGTAGTTGGCAGTTCAGCAGTACCTGTAGTTGCAGTACCCGTGTTGAGAAGGACCGGCAGTACCCGTAGGTGCGGTACCAGCAGTGTGCAGTACCCGATGTAGAGATTCCGGTCAGAGCGCAGTACACCCAGAGGAAATCGGAGGGGACAGAGCGCCATCAGGATCGCCCGGCCCGTGAGGATGTTCGTCCGGGCGGACACCGCAGACCCCCCAGTTACGAAGGACGGTGGTTTCCGGTCACGCATACGCGATCCCCGCAGGCCCCTTCCCCCGGGGCAGTGCGGAACTGAAAAAAGCCGGCTGACGGTCGGCCGGCAGATGGTGATGTATCCCTTTCGGGGCCCCGGAGCCGCAACGGCCCGGGGCCCCTCGCCGTGTCCTCGCCACCACCTGTCGATGAGGTGACAGAGTGACCACGACGACCACCCGACCCCACACCCACACCCTCGGCCCTGACTCCGGCTCGGGTTCCGACTCCTTCGATGACGACGACTACCCCGCCTACACCGTGGGCTGCGCCGCGGAGATGACCGGTACCAGCGCCGGCTTCCTGCGGGCCCTCGGTGAAAGCGGCCTCATCACCCCGCAGCGCTCCGGGGGCGGCCACCGCCGCTACTCCCGCCGGCAACTGCGGACCGCGGTGCGCGCCCGTGACCTCGCCGGCCAGGGCATGACCGTCGACGCCGCCTGCCGCATCATCATCCTCGAGGACCAACTCGAGGAAGCCCAGCGCCTCAACCAGCAACTGCGCCGCCCCGCCGCCCGTTAGACGCCCGCGGCGGGCACCTGACGCTGCGCCCGGGGCCGCTGTCTGCTCGCCGGCCCCGGGACCGCACTGTGGGGGAGGGACTGCTTGCAAGCAGTCCCTCCACAGTCATGTCCGGAGTCACTCACGCGCGGGACTCCTGGCGGGCCCGCCGCTTCGATCTCCCGAGCGGAGCGGCGCACCGGACCTGCCCCGGAATCAGTGGCTCGTGCACCGCGATGTGCAGCCACCCGGCCATGTACCCTCACGATCGTCGGGTGCCGGCCGGCTGCGGTCGCTGCGCTGCCGAGGCGGAGTTGGCCGTTCCTACTCGGCGGTTGCCGTGGCGGGGCCGGTGCCCGCTGGCGGAATGCGCACGGCGAGCAGGGCGACGTCGTCGGTACTCTCCGCGGCAAGGCCGGTGAGGAGTTCGTCGCAGAAAGCGTCGAGGGGTTCGCGGGCGAGCGCGGCCGCGTGCTGCCGCAGTCGCGCCATGCCACGGTCGAGGTCTTCCCCGCGGCGTTCGATCAGGCCGTCGGTGTACAGCAGCACCGTGGACTGCGGTGGTAGCCGTTCGGTGGCGTCCGGGCGAATGCGGGTGGGGTCGACGCCGAGGAGCAGGCTGCGCCCGTCGTCGAGGAAGCGGGTGTCGCCCTCGTGGGTGATCAGCAGGGGAGCGGGGTGACCGGCGATGGCGTAGTGCAGTTTCCAGGGGTCATGCGGCTCCAGCTTCTCCACCAGTGCGTAGATACAGGTCAGGGTCTGGCTCGCGTAGAGGATGTCGTTGGCCGCGTCTAGACGGGCCAGGATCTTGCCGGGTGGCTCTTTGCGGTCGCAGGCGATGCCGCGCAGCATGTTGCGCATTTGGCTCATGGTGACTGCGGCCCGCATGTCGTGTCCCGCGACGTCTCCGATGATCAGGGTGGTGGCGCCTTCGGGGAGGGTGAAGGCGTCGTACCAGTCGCCGCCGATCTCGGCTGTCGCACGGGAGGGCTGGTAGCGGGCGGCCAGTTGCAGTGCTCCGGTGTTGGGCAGTTCGGGCAGCAGGGCGCGTTGCAGGCGCTCGGCGGTGTGCTGGACCTGGGCGTGCAGTTGGGCACTGTCCACGGCGAGCGCCACCCGGTGGGCGAGATCCTCGATCAGCGCCAGGCTGTCTTCGTCCAGGGGGGCGTCGTCGCCGGTGCGAACCAGGGTCATCGCGCCGAGCACCCGGCGGCGGGCGGTAAGCGGTGCGACGACGGCGGTGGTGGCGCTCAGGCGGGCGAAGAGTTCCAGTTCGACGGCCTGCAGCGGGTCGCGGGCATGGTCGGGGGGCGGGAAGTCGGTGATGAGCAACGGGCCGGCGCCGCGCAGGGCCCGGGCCAGGGGGGCGGGTGAGGCGTCGCGGACAGGTGGCAGTTGTGCTTCGAAGAAGCCGGGTGGCAGTTGGCCGGGGTCACGGTGCTCGACCACCAGCCGCCGCGGCCGGCCGTGTTCGTCGAGGAGGTCGACCGCGCACCAGTCGGCCAGGGCGGGGACCAGCGTGCGGCACAGGCGGCGCAGTCCCGTCTCCACGTCCAGGGTGCTGGCAACTGCGTTGTTGGCGTTGGCCAGCAGAGTGAGGCGGTCCAGGGCATGTTGCAACGCTTGGTCCACGTCATGGGAGTCCGTTGGATGCGGGGCGTCCTGCTCGGGGCGCATGGCGGTCCTCGTTCCCTGGGGGCTGGGCCTGTTCTGGGACCGCGGCCTTGGGCTACCTACGCTCGGCGGGGAGCATCCCGACCACAGGGTTGCGGGTCGGCGTTGTGGGGTGAGCCTACCGGCACGTACTCGTTCGAAGCCTTCCAGCGTCTTCTCCGGTCGTGGCGGCCGAGGGACGGTCGTCGCCATCTCCACCACGTCTCGGGAACGGGCGAAACGAGGGCCACGGACGGCAGAGCCGGCGCTGGGCAATCTTCACATCCTGAGCGGCCGGCGGTCAGCAGTTCGGAGAGGGGCCTGCAGATGGTGATGTATCCCTTCGGGGCCCCGGAGCCGCAACGGCACCGGGGCCCCTCCACGCGTCCCCGACCCCACACAGAAGAGGAGCAAGTGACCACGGCCACCATCCGACCCCACACCCCACCCCCAACACCGGCACCAACGCCGGATCCGACTCTTTCGACGACGACTATCCCGCCTACAAGAGGGGCCGGGCTGCGGATATGACCGACACCACCGCCGGCTTCCTGCGCGCACTCGGCGAACAGGGCCTCATCACACCGCTGCGGTCCGAGGGCGGCCACCGCCGCTTCTCCCGCTACCAGCTGCGCATCGCGATGCGGGCCCGCGACCCGTCGACCAGGGCACCGCCATCGACGCCGCCTGCCGCATCGTCATTCTCGAGGACCAGCTCGAAGAGGCCCTGCGCCTGAACGAAGAACTCCGCCGCCGCCCCGCCGGCGGCCCGACGCCGACCGCGGACACCTGACGCTGCCGCAGGAGCCGCCCGCCCGGCCCGAGGCAAGGCGGCCCGGCCGGAACCGGGCCGCGGCGGGGACGCGGGAACGCGACCGGAGCGTGTCCCGCTTCCCGGACGGATTGTATTCGCGTGAGCGTGGAACCGGGCCGCTTGTGGGGCGCTACGGTTGGTGTCCGCCCGGTGTGCGGTCCGGTCGGTGATCGCGTCCGTTTCGCGGGCGCACCCCCGGACCGAGGAGACCGTGGCCGTGAGGACATACCGATGGCCGCGCCCGCGCACGTCGATCCTCCCCGACTGAACTGACATGGCGTCAGGGTGGTGTTGGATCGTGACTCACCTGATCGGGGTGCGTTGAACCTGTCATGGAGACGGACAGCGATGTCGAAGTAGGTCGGTGGGATGCTGAGTTGGATTCGTTGCTGCTGCGAGTGGGCGAGCGGTTCAGCCGCATCGAGCCGCGGCGGCAGATGCGGGACTACGTGCGAGGGCTGCTGGGCCCGGTGGGCAGGAAGAACAGCTGGCAGATAGCCGAGTACGCGGGCCATGCCACCCCGCACGGACTACAGCGGCTGCTGTCGTGGTGCCGGTGGGATCCGGACGAGATCCGCGACGACCTGCAGGATTATGTGGCTGAGCGGCTCGGGCAGCCGGACGGCGTGCTGATCGTCGACGACACCGGCTTCCTGAAGAAGGGCACCGTCTCCGCCGGGGTGCCGAGGCAATATTCCGGCACCGCCGGCCGTACCGAGAACTGTCAGATCGGGGTGTTTGCCGCCTATGCCTCCGCCAGGGGTCGGGCCCTCGTGGACCGCGAGCTCTACCTCCCCAGATCCTGGACCGAGGATCCCGACCGGTGTCGCGCCGCCCGAATCCCTGAGGGCAAGTCCTTCGCGACCAAGCCGGAGCTGGCACGGGTCATGGTCCAGCGGGCGCTGGACTCTGCCCTGCCGATCGCCTGGGTGACCGCGGACGCGGCCTACGGACAGGAGGGGCAGTTCCGGCGCCCGCTGGAGGAGGCCGGGGTGGGCTACGTCCTGGCGGTGCCTAAGTCACAGCAGGTGAAGTCACCTGCGGGCAGATGGCGTATCGACCATGTCCTGACCGGCGCACCGGCCGAGGCCTGCAAGCGAATCTCCTGCGGGGACGGCGCCAAAGGGCCGCGCGTCTACGACTGGACCGCGGCCAAGCTACCCACCTTCGAGGGCTCGGACCGCGCCCACCACCGCTGGGTGCTGGCCCGCCGCAGTCTGGCGCGTCCTGAAGAGGTCGCCTACTACCTCGCGTTCGCCCCGACGGACGCTACCGTCTCGGAGCTGGTCCGGGTGGCCGGCGCCCGGTGGGCCATCGAAGAGTGCTTCCAGGCCGCGAAGAACGAGTGCGGCCTGGACCAGTACGAAGTCCGCCGCTACGTCGGCTGGTACCGCCACATCACCCTGGCCATGCTCGCGCACGCCTTTCTGGCGGCCATGACCGCCCATGCACTCGAAAAGGGGGCCGAAGAAACGGTTCGAGCTGCCTCGTTCCCCTCACCGTGGCAGAAGTCCGGCGGCTCCTGGACCTTGCCCATCCCCCCGCAGCACGGCACCGGTCACCCGCGCACCGGCTCCACTGGTCACGCTGGCGCCGACGCCACCAGGCCATCGCCCGCCACTGCCACTACCAGCGCCGCACGCACCCCGATCAGGTGAGTCACGATCCAACGCCACCCTGACGCCATGTCAGTTCAGTAGACTCCAAAAGAGCCCTGTGACCAGGGGAAATGGAGAACTCTCACTGGAGTACTAAAGGCGCTGGCCCTCCTCACCGGTCCACCCGACCGACCAGCTCGACCACGCGGGCGGCCGGGCCCCGGCCCACAGGCGGCCGGCCCCCGTACTGCTCCGGCTCGGTCCTGGCCCACACCAGCACCTTGGTACTGGGAACACGGGCGGTGGTGCAGGTGTGATCGGTGCCGGGGCTCTGCCACAGCCAGGGGAGCGGGCAACGCGGGCAGGACGGACAGCTGGGCGATCTGCGCGACCAGACCGGCGAGCTCCAGGTTGAACCTCGGCACCGCCGTCATCGGCGCCTTCGAGCACACCTTCCACCTCTGACAGCCGCTGCCCGTACACCGGGGGATGTCTCGTGTGGTGGTCAGATGCCGGCGGCGGTGCGGATGGCTCGTACGGTGGCGTCGGGGTCCGGGTCGGTGACAGCCAAGCGGGTGTACGGCGAGGAGCGCCACAGGTCGACGCAGACGGCAGGTCGGCGGCCCCGGACCCTTACAGCAGAAAAGTCCTCCCCCAGGGGATGCGGACGGACGCCGTAGGACAGGACGCCGGGAATCCAGGTACCCCGTCCCCGCACGCCGCGCAGAGCACGCCACCAGTCGGGCTCGACGCTCACCTGCTGGATCGCGGACAGCGGCACGCGGACCTCATGGCGACGTGCCACGGCCTTCTCCCACCACGACAGGTCGACGATCAGGTCGTCGCCCTCCACCACGAGCCGCGCCATCGTTCCTCCGTACCCCCTTCCGGCACTGCGCCGGTCGTTGGCCTCGGGTCGCCAGCCGGCTGCGGGACGCACCCGCACCATCCCCGCCGACGCGATCCAGCACCTCCTCACCCCGTACCAACCATCTCCTTCCCGGCCTGGCCACCACCATGCTCGCCGGCTGCGCCCACCTTCGCGTCGACCTGGCGGGCCGGCCGGACCGGGTGGTCGGTGCGGGACACCCTCCGCCACTGCTCTGCACTCCGGACGGCCGGGCAGCCGCCCTCGACGTGGCCAACGGGGCGGTGCTCGACGCCGTCCAGCAGGCGCCCAGGACCGGGCCTCGATACTGCACTCGCCCGCCACGGTGCTGAGCCGCTCGATGACGTGGCGACGTTCTGACCGCTCGCGCCGAGTCGGCAGGCAGGACACGACCTGGCGCTGTTGCTCCGGTCGGTGCGGACCTGCACGGATCGCGGCTGGAGCCGGGTGCGCGACCCCCTACGCGGTCGGACCGGAGACCACGACGACCGGTCGGAGTACGGTGGGGACACCGGGGCGGTTCGGGTGCTGGCTGTCCGCAGCGTCGTCTTCCCTGGTGGGTGGGCTCTTCTCGGGCCTGCAGATGGGTGGCGGGCCATGGCGGACGACTCCGGCACGCCGTTCCCGGTGCTCCGGCCGGATCGGTTCCGCGAGACGGCAAAACCGGGTTCGGTCCTGTTCAGTCCGGCGACGACGCGGTCGCGCGAGGGGACGCTCGACGGTGCGGGGTGGCCTCGTTCCCGTGACGTCGGTGCCGAGCCGCCAGGTCTGGTCCCCGCGCTGACCGGGCACCTGGGCCCGGTCACGAGCATCGGCCTGAATACGGGTGCGTGGGACGACGTCCCGGCCCCTCTGGTCGACGGCCGGTCCGTGCACATCGGCTGGTACCCGGTCGGTGGTGACACGGTGATCATCACGCGGGTGACCGCGATCGTTTCAGGCTGCTCGTCATCCCTCCGCAAGCAAGCCTCGACGCGGCCCGTGCCGCCGTGGCGCGGGCGGTCGAGGCCAGCGGTATGGCGGGCACCGACTCGGCGCGGCGGATCCCCATCGCCGCCGGCATCAGCTCCGGCCTTCCGGCGAATCGTTCTGACCGATGCGCCACCCGTACGAGTCGTACGGGCGGCAGGAAGCAGGGTGGAGACATGTCCGTCTACGTGAAACTCTCGGTCGAGGCCAGGTCGCCGTCCGAGCCGTCCAAGGGGCCGTTGGACATGCAGTACCAGGACGTCCCCGGCGGTCTCACGTACGAGTACGACCTGCATCCGAGCGGAGCGCTGCGGATCTTGCGCGTCTTCGAAGACACTCCGCACGCGGTCGAGGTCTGTTTCAGCCCTGGTACGTGGCTCGAGGTCGCGGGCACCTATCTGCGAAGTGGTTCCGCCTATTGATCCGCGGGTCCTGTCGGCGCACCCCCGCCGAGTGCCACCCGGTGGGGCCGGGGTTTCAGCGGCCGGGGCGGCGACCGCTGTGGCGGAGCCGGACGGCGGAGATGATGACGGCGACCACCAGCAGGGCCACGCCGATGAAAAGCGGGTGGAGCAGGCCCTCGGCGGCGACACCCACGATGCCGAGCACGACCGCCACGATGAATCAGGAACAGACCAGTGCCATATCCGGCCTCCTGCGGTCGTGGGTGGTCCGGGTCCGTTCGTCCCGCCAGGGCGACTGCCGCACCTGCTCGGTGCGCCGGCCGGGCACATCGTTGCGACCACTGGCCGGGCTGCGGTGCAGGCGGAGGTCCACCGGTCGCGGTCAGCCTGCCGGGCCCATACGGTCGTGGTCCGGGGACCGATCGTCGTGACAGGAGGCCAGGATGCGGCACTACCGGTGGACTCTCGAGACCCAGGACGACGCCGGCCACTGGTCCCTGCAGGACGGCGCGCCCATGCCGAACCCCCTGGAATACGACGGGTCGCCCCAGCAGGCGGCAAGTCACCTGCGGGACGTGTTCGTGCGCACGCTCGCCCGGCCCGCTCCCGGCCCTCGAGCGATCAAGGTTCGCGTCTGGGAGGGACATTCGGTGGGCGAGCCCGAGTCCGAGTCCGAGTCCGAGTGGTCACGTGAGTAGTCGGACCAGCGACTGCGGGGGGAGGGCGGGCTCGGCTCGCCGCGCCACCGGCCCCTGCACAGGATGTTCCTCTGCGGGGTGGTCCGGTCCTCCCGTGCGGGGCCGACGAGGAGCAGGGCTTCAGGGGGCCAGGCGGCGGTACAGGCGGTCTGGCGCACCACCGCCCGAACCCGACGCGAAATGAGTCGGAGCCGACGGCGAACCGCGTGGTGTTGTTCGGTGACGGCCGGCGTTGTTCGCCCGCCTGTGGCCGGTCTGCTGTCGGAAGACCCGCAGCTGTCAGGAGGCCGGGTCCGGTGTGCGTGTTGGCCGGGTCGGATGCCGTGGTCATCAGCCACTTGGCGCCCGGGGCCTCGGCGTCGGGGGCAACGACGAGGAGTTCCAGGCGCCGAGGGATGAAGGAGTACCCCATCACCTCGTCCTGCTCCTGTTCGAACCGTCCGATGTGGATGGCATGGCCTGCGACCGGGACCCGCCGGGGATGACCGGCCGGTGCGCCGGATTCACGGTGGCCCGGGTGATCCGCCCCCACTGGGTGTCCAGCGCTGCCGCCGGCGGGGGAACTTCACGAAGGAGGTCGTGCGAGCGGGGCCATCAGGCCCCGTCCGGCCGGCCCGGGGTGGCGCCCTCGGGTGTCAGCGAGAGTCGGACCAGGGGTTCCGGCCCTGATGGCCGGTCAGTGGCGGGATCGAAGGTCGCGGTCGTGTCGAACACCTAGCCCGGGCTCTTTCCGGACGGCCACGTGCTGCAGCCGGGGCACCCCCGAGCAATCCGCGCGCCGCCGACGGTGAGCGCTTTCACCGGGCTCCGGCCAGGACCAGGGCCAGGGTCGACTCATCGGGGTACTTCGACGGACGTCCCATCCGGATGTCCCTTCTGGGCCTACAAGATCCAGGTGTCAGGGGTGTCCACGTCGCGGGGCAGAGCGCAGAGACCGCGTTGACTCGAATCGAGGACGGGCCGGATGGGCGGCCGGTGCGGCCACACGGATGTCCTGTGACCTGCGTGTTGTCTGGGGGACGGGTCGTGGGTGTGGTGGAGTGGGCGACTATGGCAGAGGCTGACGGGGAGCTCGACAGGGTCGTGGTGGACCGGTCGGAGGGGTTCGGTGAGCGGCTGCTCGGTGTGCTGCTGGACCGGGCGCACGAGATGCCGCCGCAGCTGATCGCCCCGCTGATCGCCGAGGAGGTCGCCATCGTCGGGGGCCGGGAGGTCTCGATCCTGCTGCAGGACTACGAGCAGCTGATGCTGGTTCCGCTGCGCGGGCGCCGGTTGAGGGTGGGTGAGCCCCAGTCCATCGATGCTTCCCCCGCCGGTACGGCGTTCCTGCGCGCGGCGGCGGTCGAGGTGGTTCAGCCTGACGGGGTGCGGATGTACCTTCCGCTGCTGGACGGCAGCGACCAGGTGGGGGTTCTCGCCCTGACGCTGGACGCTGTGGACGACGACGACCGGCGGCTGCTGCGGCGGCTCGCCGGACTGGTGGCCGACATCCTGGTCACCAAGAACGGCTATACCGACGAGTTCTTCAGGGCGCGTCGCCTCTCGCCGATGTCGACCGCCGCGGAGATCCAGTGGTCGTTGCTGCCGCCGCTGACGATGTCCACCCCGCAGGTCGAGGTCGCCGGGATCCTGGAGCCCGCCTACCAGGTCGCCGGTGACAGTTTTGACTACGCGCTCAACGGCGACATCCTGCACGTGGCCGTGATCGACGCGATGGGCCACGGACTGGACGCAGCGGTGATGGCGACGGTCGCCATCGGGGCCTATCGGCACTCCCGGCGCTCGGGCATCGCGTTGGCCGAGACGTATGCCTTCATGGACACGGCGATCGCCGACCAGTTCGGGCCCGAGCACTTCGTCACCGCGCACATGATGCAGCTCAACGTCGTCTCGGGACGTCTGCAATGGGTCAACGCCGGTCATCCTGCGCCGCTGCTGATCCGCGACCACGACGTGGTCCAGCAGTTGAAGGGCCCCACGACGTTGCCGGTCGGCTTCGGCGGGGAGCAGCCACGGATCAGCGAACAGCTGCTGCAGCGCGGTGACCGGGTGCTCTTCTTCACCGACGGTCTCGTGGAGGAACACCTGCCCGGCGGTGAGCAGTTCGGCGAGGAACAGCTGATCGACGTCGTCGCCCGGGTGGGGCGTGTGCAGGTCGGCCTGCGGTCGACGGTGCGGGCGCTGTCCCACACCCTGAAGCGGGAGCGTGGCGGAGCCACCAGCGACGACGCGACGCTCTTCCTGGTCGAATGGCGCGGCGGCAGCGCCGACCACCTCGCGACGGCCTCCTGGGACGACGGCCGCCGCACCCCTCCCGGAGCAGCCGGCAGTACCCGGAACCAGACCCCGACCACCTGACCGGGTCGACCAGTAGCCCCGCCCACCGGTCGACCTGACTGCTTCCCCGGGGCGCCTGGGCGATGTCGACGTGCTCGCCTACGCCTGGAATCCTGCGAGTGCGGCCGCGATCGTGTCGGTTGCGTGTCTGCCTCGCCCGGGAGAGGCAACGCTGAAAAGGCTCAGTGCACAACGCGGAGCGACGGCCTTACTGCAGAAGCCGGTTCGGCTGGACGCTGTGGGGCTGTGCCGGCCGCACGGATGGCGCCTGTCCCGGGCAGATCGATCGGACAGGCAAATGTGGCGGTGAACCTACGCGACGATATTCGTACACCTGGCCGGCCCGTATACGCGCTTTGCTGGAGTAACCTGGAAGGTGCCGGAGAACTTACCGGAAGGACGATCGCGAGGAGGTAATTATGCAGATTAGTGGAGCAGGAGCCCTGATTCTGCGACTCGTGATCGCGAAATCCCATCCCAGCCTTTCGGTCGGGAGATAGCGGGATCACTGAGGTGTCGGGGGCGCAGGTGCAAATCCTGTTGTTCAGCTTTTATGCAGGGTGTGGGCCGTTTTTGCAGAGATGCGGAAGCGGCCTTTTTGTCGTTTCTGTCAAGTGGCAGTCACAGTGCGATCCCATCACGCGGTCACAAGCGCTGGGCTCGATTCCTTCCTTTGCGATCCGGCGTGTGTCCGAGTGGCTCGGGAATGCCGTGGAAGCATGTCCGTTTCCTCGTCCGGTGATCGTGCGGGCGTCGCAATCGCCGGGGACCACCTGATCGGATGCGGGCTTGTTGCAGGCGGCTTCCGGTGGGCGCCCGCGGTGCGGGGCGTAAGCGGTGTGCCGACGGGTCCGCCTCCTGTCAATGGGAGGAGACATGATGAGTCCTGACGGACAGCGTCCCGT
Source organism: Kitasatospora sp. NPDC057223 (assembly GCF_042669755.1). NCBI lineage: Bacteria > Bacillati > Actinomycetota > Actinomycetes > Kitasatosporales > Streptomycetaceae > Kitasatospora > Kitasatospora sp. NPDC057223. The sequence goes on from NZ_JBHUWW010000079.1 coordinate 29,782, forward strand.
AGTGGTCGGCGTCGATCCCGAACACTCCAGTTGCATGGTGCTCGCCTGGGCCGCCGACGAGGCGTACCGGCGCCATCTGCCGGTGCATGTCGTGCAGGCATGGAAACCCGTGGTCCGCGAGGCCGGCTGGCCCCGGCTCTGGCCCGAACTCCACGAACGGGCCCGACTGCTCCGTACCGCCGGTGAGCACGCGCTCGATGAGGCGGCCCGCTTCATCGGCGAACGCCACCCCGCCCTACAGGTGTCGGCCCGGCTCATCGATGGGGACCCGGCCGAGGTGCTGAACCGGCAGGCCGAACGGGCCGTGGTGCTGGTTCTCGGCTCACGACCGCTCTCCGGCGTCCGGGAGCTGTTCCACTCCGGGGCGGTGACTCTGCCGCTGATCGCACACGCGAGCTGCCCGGTGGTGGTGGTCCGGGACCCGGAGCACATCACCCAGCAGCCGGCGTACGTCGTCGTCGGTGTCGACGGCAGCCGGATGTCGCAGGACGCCGTGGACTACGCCTTCGAGGCCGCGGCGCTGCGGGGCGCCGAGTTGCGCGCCCTGTACGCCTGGAATCCTTCGCGTCTCTCGGCGGCCGACGAGTACCGGGTGGAGCAGGAGTCCCGCCGGGTGCTCGCGGAGACAGCCGCCGGGCGGCGGGATGCCTACCCGGAGGTGGAGCTCAAACACGAGGTGGTGCGCGGACATCCGGTGGCCGTCCTGGCCGAGGCCTCCAAGCACGCCCTGGCCCTGGTCGTCGGCACGCGGGGTGCCGGGGGCTTTGCCGGCCAGTTGCTCGGGTCCGTCGGCCAGGGTGTCCTGCATCACGCTCGGTGTCCTGTCGTCACCGTGTCGGGGTCGCTCCGGCCTGGAGGACTCACGCGAGGGGCCTCAGGCTGAGGGTCCGCTGGGGGCAAGGGGGTTGCATCGACGTTTGCAAAGGACTGCTGGTTCTGATGCGGAGTTCGTCCTCTACGAGGGCACCACCCGTGACGCGGCGGCGGCAGGTTGGCGAAGGCTGCGACCGGCGATGTGGGACAACCGTGACTACGCCCTCGACCAGCCGGAGTCGGTCGCCGCGTTCGGCACACGTATGGGGCAGGTACTCGCCGGAGCCGGTCTCCCGGTCGAGGTGGTGAAGCTGGAGGGCGCCCCGGGCCCGAGGATCCGGATCGCGTCGTCGGCACGGCCGGTGCGCTCCAGGTCTCGCGCCAGGTTGTTCGCGCGTCCGGCCGCACCGGGTCGCGCCACGGCACTCGCCCGCTTCTCATGGGGTGAGATGCGCCACCCACATTCTGAGGAGCGACGCCATGCCGGCTGCCACTCGCGTTCGTCGGGCCCTGATCAGCGCGAGCACCGTGACTCTGCTGGCTGGCGGGTGCGGAAGCGGCGGAGGCGGCGGCAGCTCCGCTGACGCCGCCAAGTCCTTTAGCTACCAGGTCAGCGAGCCGCAGAATCCGCTCCAGCCGGCTAACTCGAACGAGGCCGGCGGCTCGCGCATCATCCTGAACCTCTTCAAGGGCCTGGTGGACTACGACCCGCATAACGCCAGCCTGCGGTTGCAGGTCGCGGACAAGATCGACAGCAGCGACGCGCAGAATTTCGCGGTCACCCTCAAGAGCGGCTGGACCTTCCATGACGGCACACCGGTCACGTCCCACAGCTTCGTCAACGCCTGGAACTGGGCGGCGAACACGGCCAACAACCAGATCAACAGCTCCTGGTTCTCCGACATCGAGGGCTACAAGGACGTCCACCCGGAGAGCGGTACGCCGACCGCGACCACCATGTCCGGACTCACCGTCACCGACGACACGCACTTCACCATCAAGCTCAACAACAAGGTCTCGTACTTCGAATACAAGCTCGGGTACATCGCCTTCTCGCCACTGCCGGAGGCCTTTTACGGCGACCCGGCCGGCTTCGGCCAGAAACCGGTCGGCAACGGCCCGTACCAGTTCGTCAGCTGGGACCACAACTCCCAGGTGGTGACCAAGAGCTACCCGGGCTACAAGGGTGTGGACAAGCCGAAGAACGGCGGGGTGGTCTTCAAGATGTACACCACCGCCGAGGCTGCCTACGCGGACCTGCAGTCCAACAACCTGGACGTGCTCGACCAGGTCCCACCGTCGGCACTGGCGAGCTACCGGAGCGATCTCGGCAGCCGGGCGGTCGACGCCCCGCAGGGCGGGATCCAGAACATCGGCTTCACCCTCTACCAGCCCGAATGGCAGGGCGCGAACACGGCCAAGGTCCGGCAGGGCCTCTCGATGGCGATCGACCGCGACAGTATTACCAAGACCGTACTGCAGGGCTCCCGCGCTCCCGCCAGCGCCTGGACGGCTGAGGGGGTACAGGGCTACAAGGCCGGTACCTGCGGCGACTTCTGCACCTTTGATCCGGCCAGAGCCAAGCAGCTGATCACCGAGGGCGGCGGGGTGCCGGGCAACTCCCTGACGATCACCTACAACGCGGACGGCGGCCACAAGGAGTGGGTCGACGCGGTGTGCAACTCGATCCGCCAGAACACCGGCGTGGAGTGCGCGGGCGACCCGAAGACCGACTTCAAGACCGCCCGGACGGCGATCACCGGGCACACCATCAACGGCGCGTTCCGGACCGGCTGGATCCAGGACTACCCGCTCAACGTGAACTTCCTCGCCGACGTCTACCGCACCGGCGCCGCGTCCAACGACTTCGGCTACAGCAGCCCGCAGTTCGATGAATTGGCCAACCAGGCCGACCAGGCGGCCACGCTGCAGGACACCATCACCGGCTACCAGCAGGCCGAGGCCGTGCTCGCGCAGGACATGCCCGCCATCCCACTCTGGTACTACCGGAAGAACTCGGGGTACTCCACGAAGGTCCAGAACGTCATCTTCGACTCCTTCGGCAACCCGGCCTGGACTCAGGTCGAGGTGAAGAGCTGAGCCTGTCCTGGCAGCCGGCCAAGTGTGGATCCGAGCCAGTCATTCGTCAGTAGGGTCGAGGACCGGTGAGGGGGCTGATGCCTCGCTTCGAATCCCTGCCGATTCAACGCGCCCATGGTTCCGAGCCGTCTTCGTGACCGTCGACCGCGTTGAACTTCCATCACACCGGTAACCGTCTGGCCCCGTCGAGGGACGGGGCCAGACGGCCGGGGGAGGGTCAGTTGGTCCGGATGAGCGTCCAGGCCTGCCCGTTGGCGACGGGCTGCTGGGTGAGGACGGAGCCCTTGACGCTGCCACTCGGGCTGACGGCGAGGCCGCTGATCTGGGAGACGAGCTTGTATCCGTCGGTTCCGGTCGGCGTGAGGGCGAACTTTTGGTTGGGCTTGGCCGAGTCGCACGAGTACTGGATGACGGCCACGCCGGCCGCGGTAGAGGCGCCGCGGATGTCGAGGCACTTGCCGGAGACCTTGTTCTTCACGGCGTAGGTGCCGTCGGCGTTGGCGGTGAGGATCCAGCGCTGGTTGTCGTTGTTGTTACGGTCCCAGGTCACCATCTGGGTGTTGTTGCTGGTGGAGTTGTTGGGGTCGTCGAGCACCTGTGCGGGGCTGGTCGCGGAGGCGATCTCGTAGGTGCCGTTGGCCGGCAGCGCCTGGATGGTGCTGATCGTGCCACCGGGGGTGATGCGGTACATGGCGCTCTCGTGGGAGGCCAGGCTGGCGGAAAGAGCACCGGTCGTGCTGCTGGAGTCCCCGGTCCACAGGTTCTTGACGGTGTAGGAGGACGCCCCGGCGATGCCGAGTTCGGCGATGGTGGTGGACACCGTAGCCGTGCTCGCGCCGGTGTTGGTGAGGGTCACCGACCGGTCGCCGCCTGCCAGTTCGCGGACGGTCACCAGTTCGGTGTCGGAGTCGATGACGATCCGTGCCTGACGTCCGAGGCTGTCCTGGTCGACGGCGATCACGTCGTGGTTGGTGAGGATGCCCTTGACGGCGGTCGTCATGGTGGTGAGCTTATTGCCCGCGATGAGGGGTGAGGCCATCTGGGCCCAGAGGCTGAAGTGCGAGCGGTACTCGTTCTCGCTCATGCTGCCGACGCCGACCTCCATCATGTCGGGGTCGTTCCAGTGGCCAGGGCCGGACTGGCTGCCGAGGCGGCCGTTGTAGCCGACGATGTCCATGACGCCCATGCTGTACGAGTTGCTCGTCTTGGGCTGGTCCCAAACGGCGCTGATGTCCTCGGTGGTCCGCCACATGTTGGCGACGGCGGACCAGTCGTAGGTGGCTCCGGTCTTGTCCTTGTGGTAGCTGTTGGGGTTGATGCTGTACACGATGGGGCGGCCGGTGTTGTGCAGCGCGTCACGCATCTTGCTGAAGGCGGTGACCTGCTCGTCGAGGGTGCCGGCCGGGGAGCACCAGTCGTACTTGAGGTAGTCGACGCCCCAGGCGGCGAAGGTGTCCGCGTCCTGCTGCTCGTGCCCCTGACTGCCGGTCGCCCCGGTGTAACTGCCGTAGCGCTGGGCGCAGGTGAGGTCGGTGGGCACCTCGTAGATGCCGAACTTCAGCCCCTTGGAGTGGATGTAGTCGCCGAGGGCCTTCATCCCGGTGGGGAAGCGCACGGGCTCTCCGTGGATGTTGCCCTGGGCGTCGCGCTGGGGGTCGAACCAGCAGTCGTCGACGATGACGGTGTCGTAGCCCGCGTCCTTCATGCCGGAGCTGACGAGGTTGTCCGCGGAGGTGCGGATGAGCTGCTCGTTGATGTTGCAGCCGAAGGAGTTCCAGGTGTTCCAGCCCATCGGCGGGGTGGTGGCCACGCCGTTGTCGAGGGCGGACGCCGGTTGGGCGCCGACCGTCGTGAGGGGGCCGACGGCCAGCACCAGCGCGGTGGCCAGCAGCGCGACGGCTCTGCGGGAACGGGAGGTGGGGGCGGGGGAAGTCATGTTGGACATGGGGGTCCTAGGGGTGCTGTGGGTGGGGGAGGGGGTGCGTCGGGCCTGCCGTCGCGGCTTCGTCGGGCAGGTTCAGCGTTCGTCGCCGGAAGGTGAATCAGTCCCGCAGGTTGGAAGAGCCCGACTGGTTGCGAGAGCGGACCGAGTGACACTGTCGGGCCTTCGCCTGTTGGACTGTTCTCTACGGGGGTTCGGGTAGAGCGGCATGTTGACTAGTTGGCCGGCCCTCCGGCAAGGCCCGAGGAGATCCAACAAAAAGCGACACTACCGCTTCTAAACCACCAGGTTCGAACTGCTGCGTCACAGGAAACGCTCCGTTCACCCCCGTCGTCAAGAGCTTCCGGGAAACTGTTCCGACTCGATACGACCCCGTGACGTTGGGTACTGGTCGCAGGAGCGACCCTCGCCACGGCTCAACCTGCAGCTCGTGGATCGCGCCGGCCCTGTCAGGCGTGTTGAACAGGGATGGGATCGTCAGGCAGCGCCTCTGGCATCCGGCCTACGCCCGAAGGGCGCCGGCCCGATGGCCACTCCGCCCTCGTTTTGAGCGTCACGAGCACGCCCCAGATCGGCCGGTTTGCTTGACATCAACGGTGTAGCGCGAGTGTCATGTGAACACTGTTGCGTTCGAACATGTTTACTTCTGTGTAATCTTTCGGTCGGGGCCCACGCCCACCTCCGTGTGGAAGCGGAACGTCAACCTCTGCGACGACCGCGTCGAGGCCACCAAGGACGCCTTCGGTGCGGCCGTCCTCGCCGTGCCGGACATCGACGCCGTGACCGACAGAACCTCCCGCCGGCGCCTGGACGAGTAGCTCCGCGACTTTTCCGGCCTGAACACCCTGATGCAGACCCGTCTCGACGCCGAGCGCCGGAGTACGGTGATCCACCTCGCCTGCCCGGCCCACACCGCACCCGGGTACTGCAGATCACCGGCGCCGACCAGGTGTTCCCCATCGACGTGGACGTCCCCGGCGCCGCGCCGCACACCACTGCGGGCTGGCCGCTCGAAGGCCCTTGGGTGGTCGTTCGGGTGGCTTTCCGCCACCTGGGGACGCTTCCGTGTGTCCGGCGCGACGCGGAACGCCCCCGGCTGACCCGCCGGGTGGCGGGCGCGAACCTCGGCGCCGACGACCTCGCTGACCGCCGCGGGCTCCAGCACGGTGACGGCCTCATGGAGGGAGACGAGGCGTTCGGCGGTCAGGTCGGCCGCTCACGGTGTCGTGCAGAACCCCGCGCCGTAGCGCCCGCAGGCTCGGCGCCGGTGGCCCCGTCACTGCGGGGGGTAGTGCACGGCGTCCGTTGAGCTGATCTTCAGGGGGTGCGACACTTCATGAGCCGCACAGAATGCATGCCGTGTTCGGGGCTTGAAAAGGCGGTGGCAGCGCACGCCCCGGCCGGGTCGATATCGGATCCCCTGTGAGGCACGGCAGCTCGTTGAGCAGCAGGACAGTTGCGCGGGGAGGTAGGGGGCTCTCAGCTGTGGACCGCCGCCGTCCACCCGGCCACCTGCCGACGAACGCCGGGTGGCTCGGCCCGGTCCGGCATCCCGTCCATGCACCGCGCCGACCGGCTGGGCTGCTCAATAGAGCGGCGCAACCGGTCGGCGGGTGGGGCTCAGGAACGCATCAGCATGTGGTCAGACGCAGGTCAGCTGGGGTGCGGCCCAGTCGGCGTGGTCGAAGGAGCTGCCGTCGCCGCCGTCGGTGGCCTGGAGGGTGAGTTCGAAGGCTCCGGTGAGCGGGGCGGTCAGGTGGGCCGGGCCGTCGCTGCCGGTGCGCAGGCCGCTGTCGGCGACCTTCTTCCCGTCGGCGTAGATCTGGAAGACGACGGACCCCTTGGCGCCGGCGTCGTCGTCGATGCCGACGTCGGTGGTGAGGGTGGTGCAGGCGCCGCCGAGGTAGTATCTGACGGTTGAGGGCGCGTTGGTGCCGAGGCCCTTGGCGTAGGCGGTGCCGTTGACGGTCAGGGGGTGCCCGTCGCCGGCAGCTTTCTCGCCGTTGTTCTGATCGCGTTCGACCGGGCCCCAGCTGTTGCTGCTGGTGGTCCAGGTGAGGTCGCTGAGGGCGTGGGTGCCGGCGGTCGGGCCGTTGCCGCAGGCGAGCCGGGGATTGCCCCAGTCGCCGTGGTCGTTGCGGTCCTCGCCGGTGGCGGAGGTCGTCACGATACGCAGCTCCTCGCCTCCGGTCAGGTCGGCGAAGAGGTGCAGGGCGGGTTGGGCGGCGGTGCGTACACCGCTGTCGGCGACCAGGATGTCGTCGCGGTAGATGCGGAAGACGACGGAACCGGTGGGCACTTCGTCGTCGACCCCGACATCCACGGTGAGGTTCCTGCAGGTGCCGCCGAGGTAGTAGTAGATGTCGGAGTCGGCGCGCACGCCCAGCCCCTTGGAGTAGACGGCGCCGTTGACGGCGAGCGGGCGGCCGTCCCCGGCGGCACCGCCGCCGTTGCTGTGGTCCCGCTCGACCGGACCGTTTCCGTTGTCGACGTCCGTCCAGGCGAGGTCGCCGAGTTGGAAGACTCCGGTGGGCATGGCCGTGGACGAGTTCGGGGTGAGGCGGTACATCGCGGTGCCGTGCGAGGGCACGGAGGCGCTGATCGTGCCGCGGATCCGGCTCGTCTGCTTGGACCAGAGGTCCTTGAGGGTGTAGAAGTCGGCGCCGCCGATGCCGGCCGCCGCGGCCGTGGTGGAGATGGTCTGGGTGGTGGCGGTCTCGTTGGTGAGGGTGATGGCGCGGCTGCCGTCGGCGAGGGGCTTGCTCATCACGACCAGGCCGCCGCCGTTGGCGATGACGGCGCCCTGGCGGCCGAGCGGGTCCTGGTCAACGGCGATGATGTCGGTGTTCCTGATGATGTCCATGGTGGCAGGGGTTGCAGTGCGCAGGTCGCTGCCGATCAGCAGCGGGGCGGCCATCTCGGACCACAGGCTGAAGTGGGTGCGGTACTCGGTGTCGGTCATGCCACCGTTGCCGACCTCCAGCATGTCGGGGTCGTTCCAGGCGCCCGCACCGGCGTACGGGGCCAGCTGCTGGTTGCTGTGCGCGATGGAGATCATGCTGGACCAGTTGTCGGAGATGTCGCCGGTGGTGCGCCAGGAGTTGCCGGCTTCCTGTGCCCAGGTCCAGGGCCGGCTCCCGCCCCATTCGCAGATGCTGTAGACGATGGCACGGCCGGTGGCCCTGAGGGCGTCGCCCATGGCCTTGTACCGCTTCTGCGCGTCGACCCCCTGGTTGTTGCAGTTGTCGTACTTGAGATAGTCGACGCCCCAGGAGGCCCACAGGTTGGCGTCCTGCTGCTCGTGGCCGAGGCCGCCGGGGAAGCCGTTTCGGTCGCAGGTCTTGGTGCCGGCGCTGGAGTAGAGCCCGAACTTCAGGCCCTTGGAGTGGACGTAGTCGGCGACGGCCTTGATGCCGTGGGGGAAGCGCACCGGGTCGGCGACGAGGTCGCCGCCGGCGTCACGGCTGGGCAGCGCCCAGCAGTCGTCGAGGTTGACGTAGGTGTAGCCGGCGGCCTTGAGGCCCTGCGAGATGAAGAGGTCCGCGATGCCTTCCATCATCGCCTCGTTGAACTCGGCCCGGCAGTGTGTGGAGTTCCAGTTGTTGAAGCCCATCTGCGGGGCGCGGGCCTGGGAGTTCTGCAGCGCGGCGGCCGGTGTGGCGGTCGCCAGACCCAGTGCCACGATGGCGGTGGCGCTCAGCGTGCCACCGCTGCTGAGCAGGGCCAGGGTGGCCGCGAAGCCGATAGCTCTGTGTCGATTCTTGTGCGATATCCGAGCCAAGAGGGACCTCCGAGGATGCAAATAGGACAGAAAAACACTGAATCAAACGAAACCAAGCAGTGTGAGCATCTGGCGGGCGGGCGCGGCTGTCAAGAGGGCTGACAGTCTTCCGCTGCCGCTCCCTCGATGGGGTCGGTCATCGCAGATGTGCTCGCTCAGAGCACAGTTGACGCAACGTCACAGATAGGAGCACGTGAGAGGCATCGCCCTCGTTGCCTCCTGCGGCGGTCGCGAGCTAGCCCGGCGCTGGGCGGAGAGTAGCTCCGGCCCTCGGCTCTCCACGGCAAGGCCCTTGACGCAGCGTCGCCAATCGAGTCTCATGGTGCATGGTAATGTTTGTATCTGTTGGATTCTGATGCTTCTCGATCAGCCGAAGCGTAGGCGGGCCCCGACAGTCGATAAGCACGTGCGCACCACAGACCGCCGGCGTGGCACACCCAAACCTCCCCGGGTGTTCCGCGCCGGCCTTCCGTCCAACACGCGCAGTGGCCGAGGCCCGTCAAGTGCTCGGCAGCCAACATGACGGAGCGCCCGTCCGAGCAGACGGGCAGATATCGCCTAATGGGGCATCTCCCCGTGTCTGACTGCTTCTGCGACGACCTGCGCGAAGTGCCAGAAAATATCATCTGTTTCAGTCAACGGGGAATACTTGAACCGTCGAACCACACTGATACAGGCAAGGCCGATCTGACCGCGGGCCCCTTCGGTCTGACCACTGTCAGAAGCCGACATGGACCGGGCGGTCGGCCTCACTGTCCCGCACCACGTCACCGTCCTCGTATCCCCGAAGACCGCTCAGAACCCTCGGCGGAGCATTCGCCGACGAGGAAAGACGGCCCTGCGAGGCGGGCTGGCCGTCCTCAGGCCCGTTGTGCCACGCACTCCACGGCGTGGCACGACCGGCAGCGGATGACTCACAGGGCACTGCTCATCCACTACCTACCGTCCGAGCGCACGCTACCTACGACCACCCCTAAGAGGCGGTACTGGTGCGGCCGCAATTACCTATGAATACCAGCATCATTTACCTAGGCAGCCGGGGGAAAAAGGCCAAATTGTTTCCGGGAAGCCTGTCCCATTGCCGTCGGGGGATATTCCATGGAGGTGAGAAGAAAGCATCTCGTCGGAGATCCAACTCGCGGCATCCGGCGCAAGCCCCTGAACGGATAGGAAGGTCATGCACCCCACAGCAAGTTCCTTCACCGCCCGCACAGCGATGTACCTGCGCTGCTACCCCTTCGACACCTGGCAGATGCGCAACCACCAGGACGCCCTGCGGCGTCACGCGGAGCTGCTCGCCCTGCCGGCGCCTGACCTCTACCTGGACAACGGCACCCGTTCCTGTGAACCGATGCCGTCCCTTCAGGAACTCCTCGGGCAGGCAACCGCAGGTGCGGTCCGCCTCGTCCTGGTGCCCGGCCTCTTCGTCTTCTCCCTCCATGAGGAACAGGCGCTTGCCGTTGCCCTGCGGTTCAAGGCCGTCGGCTGCGGCGTTGCGACACTGCCCTCGCTGCGCCACGACCTGCGAAGGAGCGTGTGCTGATGCTGTCCGACCAGGATCCGGCCTGGGGCCCGTGGGTGGGCCGGACCGTCGCCCTGCCGGACGGCACGCCCGTCATCGTGCGCATGGCCCAGCGTCAGATCGCCGCCGACACACTGTGGGCTGTCGACCGTCGGGGAACCATGCACCGGCTGAGTGTGTACACCCGCGTCCTCGTCCACCACGGCGCCCCCGCCCGTCACCTCTCGCAATTCGCTGGGCCGCCGTCTCCGCACTCCGCGCCGTGCGGGCAACCAATGCCGGGCAGCGCCGCGGCCGCCGGCCGCCGCTTCAGCATTCCTTGCCACAGTGGATGAAGCGCACAGTCCTTCGACGAACCCGAACACCTCAGGCGGTTCAGGTTTTTGCCGCCTTACGAGGCCGGCCATGATGCGGGCCGGAGCACCGAGCCGTCCGGCCCGGTCCCGGCGAGCCCTGCCGCCCGACCCGACTGTGCCGCCCTCCAGGCCGAGTTGCCGTTGGCGGGCATCGGACCGGAGCGCCGGCAGCCGTGTGACGACGAGCGGCACGTCACAAGGTGGTCTCGTCCCCCACGGGACCCTTGACGCAGCTTCCGTCACAGGGGTGTCATATCCCCATCGCGTTCGTTAGTGTTTGATTCTGATGGTTTACGTTTGAACTGCACTCCAGCGAACCAACTGCTCCGGGCCGTACCACCTACCCTCCCCGACGCGCTTTCCAACCGCCTCGTCGCACGTCCCGGGCACGAGTACCGACCACCCTCACACCATGCACACCCGTTGAGTCCCATCCGACGGGTGTGGCCTCCGAAGGAGCTCCTCATGTCCCGTACCACCAGCCGTTCTGTTGCCGCGGCGGGCCTGCTGCTCGCCCTGGGCCTGACCACCGCCTGTTCCACCGGCAAGGAGGCGACGAGTGCGGACGCCCCGCTCGCACCGGTGAGCGGCAAGATCTCGATGACCTACCTTCAGAAGCAGGGTGACCAGGAGTACTTCGTCGGTGAGGCCGCCGGTGCGAAGGCGAAGGCTGCCGAGCTGGGCGTCGACCTCAAGGTCGTCAACCTGGGCAACGACGCGAACAAGACCGTCAGCGAAGTCCAGTCCGCTGTCGCGCAGAAGACCAACGGCATCATCGTCGTGGTGCCGGACCCGGCGGTGGGCCCGCAGGTCGTGCAGACCGCCAAGGACGGCAAGGTGGCGCTGCTGACCTCCGACGACCAGATCTGTGCCAGCGGCCCGGACCCGTCCGCCTGTGCCAAGGACGACCTCGTCGCCCGGATCGGCTTCTCCGGCGC